>JAOZRQ010000096.1:5656-16295 GCA_029940115.1 Desulfobacterales bacterium | reverse complement strand
AAATGTCGCCTGGGGGCTCATTTCAGCACTCCCTTCCACTCCTTTCCGGAACTGACTGGGACAATGCGTTTTTTCTGAGTTCCTAAATTCGTTATAAGTACCTATCCAAAAGTTTTTCGGGATTTCCCGTCATGGAGCAACCCGGAATCCACCGACACCTGAAAATTTCTGGCCGGGTACTTAACCAGCTTATGAAACTGACAGGATATGGTTGCATCATCATCGCCGCGGCCCTGTGGGGAGGGATTGGCCCCATCTCCAAGCTCGCGTTCCAAGAGGGGATACTTCCTTTGGAAGTGGCGTTCTGGCGTGCGGTTCTGGCTTGGGGGTTCTTCGGGACACACGCGCTCATAAAAAATCAGACACGGATTCAGAAGCGGGATATGCCTGCCGTGATCATCTTCGGCATCACTGGCGTCACGCTTTTTTACGGGTCCTATCAGATGGCGGTGAACAGTGTTGGCGCGGCCTTGGCAGCGGTGTTGCTTTACACCGCACCCGCGTGGGTCGCGACCATGTCCCGGATCGTCTTCAAGGAACCGATGACACGCCTCAAACTGACGGCCCTGGTCCTGACCATGGCCGGCGTGACAGGGGTCTCTCTCGGTGCGGGGGAGCTGAATCTGTCGGGAATCCGCCCCAGCGGCCCAGGCATCCTCTTCGGCCTCCTTGCGGGGTTCTGCTATGCCCTCTACTACATCTTTGGCAAGCACTTTTCAGACCGCTACAGCTCGCCCAACCTGTTTCTCTATATTCTGCCCATCGGCGCGGTGGGTCTGATTCCTTGGGTTCCATTCACCCACAAGACCCTGACCGCATGGGCCGCGCTGATCGCTCTGGCCTTTTTGTCAACATATATAGCCTATTATCTTTACTATATGGGACTGAAACATCTGGAACCGACCCGGGCCGCGATCATGGCCACATTGGAGCCTGTGATGGCGGGTGTCATCGCGTTCTTCTGGTGGGATGAATATTTCACACCCTTGGGATATGCCGGCAGTTTCCTGATTCTGATGAGCGTTGCGATAATGATATGGGAGGGGAAAGCTGTAAGCTCCAAGGAGTAAGTCGCTTGGAACTTGGAGCTTGCAACTTGCAGCTTTACACAATGGCAAAAGAGACTTACACAGCGAAATCGATTGAGGTTCTGAACGGCTTGGACCCTGTGAGATGCCGGCCCGGAATGTACACAGATATCACCCGACCCAACCATCTGGGGCAGGAGGTGATTGACAACAGCGTTGACGAGGCCATTGCCGGATATGCGAGTCAGATTGACGTCACGTTGCACGAGGACGGCTCCATGGAGGTGAGCGACAATGGCCGAGGGATGCCGGTGGACATTCATCCGGATGAGAAGGCTTCCGGAGTCGAGGTGATCATGACCCGGCTTCATGCCGGCGCCAAGTTCTCCAACAAAAGCTACCGGTTCTCCGGGGGCCTCCACGGGGTCGGCGTCTCAGTGGTCAACGCGCTCTCCACCCGGCTGGAAGTCGAGATCAGAAGGGATGGGAAGAAATATCAGATCACGTTTGCCCACGGGGAGAAGATTCAAGAACTCAAGATGATCGGCCGTGTGGGGAGACGAAACACCGGAAGCAGGCTCCGCTTCTGGCCCGATCCCGGATACTTCGACTCGCCGAAATTCTCCGTGCCCCGTCTGAAGCATACCCTGAGGGCCAAAGCGGTGCTCTGTCCCCGGTTGCAGGTGCGATTTCATGACGCCAACACGGGCGAGTCGGAGGAGTGGTATTTTGAGGACGGCCTGAGGGACTATCTCCAAGAGCGTCTGCAAGATGACGGACTGCTCCCCCCGGAACCGTTCATCGGGAACCACGAGGGGACCGAGGAGATGGCCATGTGGGCCGTGATCTGGCTCCCCGAAGGGGGTGAGCTGGTGACGGAGAGTTATGTGAATCTGATTCCGACGCCTCAGGGCGGGACCCATGTGAACGGGTTCCGGGCCGGTCTGCTCTCGTCGGTTCGGGAGTTCTGCGAATTTCGGAAGCTCCTGCCGAGGGGGGTCAAGCTGATGCCCGAGGACATATGGGAGCGTTGCAGCTATGTCCTGTCGGTGAAGATGCAGGATCCCCATTTCTCGGGACAGACCAAGGAACGCCTCTCCTCCCGGCAATGTGCCGCGTTTGTCTCCGGTGTGGCAAAGGACGCGTTCAGTCTCTGGCTGAACCAGCATACCGACACCGGCGAAAAGCTGGCCGAGATGGTGATCGGAACGGCCCAGCGCCGGCTCCGATCCGGCAAGAGAGTGGCGAGAAAGAAAGTGACCAGCGGGCCTGCCCTCCCGGGAAAGCTGGCCGACTGTGTGGCCCAGGATCCGTCACGATGCGAGCTGTTTCTCGTGGAGGGGGATTCTGCCGGCGGCTCCGCGAAGCAGGCCCGGGATCGTCAGTTCCAAGCCATCATGCCGCTCAGAGGCAAGATATTGAACACTTGGGAAGTTGATTCCGGGATGATCCTGGGATCCAAGGAGATCCATGACATCTCCGTCGCCATCGGCGTGGACCCCGGCTCCGGAGAGATGAAGGGCCTGCGTTACGGAAAGATCTGCATCCTCGCGGACGCGGACTCCGACGGCTTGCACATCGCCACGCTTCTCTGCGCCTTGTTCCTTCGCCACTTTCCCGCGCTGGTGAGAGCAGGCCATATCCATGTGGCCATGCCTCCGCTCTACCGCGTGGATGTGGACAAGGAGGTCTTTTATGCGCTGGATGAGCAGGAGAAGCAGAGCATCCTCAAGCGGATTGAGAGACGGAAGAAAAAGGCGAAAGTCAATGTGCAACGATTCAAAGGTCTGGGGGAGATGAACCCGAGCCAACTCCGAGAGACCACAATGGCTCCCGAGACCCGGCGTCTCGTGCAGATGACCCTCGAATCCGAAGAGAACGCGCACAACCTCATGGACATGCTGCTGGCCAAAAAGCGGGCTGCGGATCGGCGGGCATGGCTGGAAAGGAAGGGTGAAGGGTGAAGGGTGAAGGATGAAGGATGAAGGATGAAGGATGAAATATGAGGGATGAAGGGTGAAGAATGCGGAAATTTCCTCCTTCATCCCTCATCAAGATCAAGGAGGATCAAATGAAAATTGTGACGATTCTCGGAAGCCCGAGAGCAAAAGGAAACAGCACGACCCTTGCCAATCAGTCATCGCCATCCCAGACGATTTCTTCCTGAATGCGGTTCATCGTCTCAATGGTTGTGTCGAAGTTGCGGGCCTCAATGCCGAATTCCGGGTCCATGTCGGCCGGTGTGAGGGTTTGGCTTATGGTTTCTTTGTCATTGCCATCCAACTTCACCGGAGCCGTTTCCGCGATATAGACTTTGATTTTATCGGAGGAAATCAGTTCTTTGGCCCGATACCCCTCAGTTTCAGCAATCCGCTTCAGATGCGGCTTGTCGTGATTGAGCATGATCAGCGTGTTCAGCTCTTTGATGATGTAGTCGCTGTGGGTGGTGATGAAAACCTTGACGCCCAAGTTGACCAGCCGGGCAAAGAGCCGGGCCATGCGGCGCTGGTTTTCCGGATGCAGGTTCAGCTCCGGTTCGTCCACCATGAGCAGATCACCAGGCTGTGCCATCATACATCTGAGGTAAAACCCGATATCAAGCAGGGAACGTACCGCGCTGGAACTCTCATCCATGGAAAGTTTGATCTCTTTTCCCTTTGGCATAAAGTAAAGCTGGTCATTCCGGGTGACGGCGTACTCGCCGGCGATGATGTCGGCGAACTCTGCCAGCACTTCCGGATGCGTCTCGGCAACGAAACTTCTTTTTTTGCCAATGGTCTCAAGCCTCCGGATAAACTCCACATTCATTTCCACCGGCAGGGCATAGTTCTGATAATCTTTAAACAGAAGTTCCATGGGGTTGATCATTTTGTCGGCCCGGCTCACTTCTTCAAGCAGACGATTGCGGGCAAAATTCAACTCCTTGCGGAAAATGGCGGCTCCAGTTCGTTCTGCGCTGGCGATGAAGGGATTGGGAAACAGATGGCCAAAAATGATCTCCTTGAGGGATGTCCTTGATCACATCGGTGGGAATTTCCACCTTCTCTTTCTCAGCAAGCAGGGTGACGGCCAATTCCATACTCTCCTCACTTTTGATGATGGAAAAGAGCTCTGCATTCTTGGCTCTCATTTTCCGCTCAAATCTGCCTGTGAGACGAATAGGGTCGGTATCCAGAATCACTCGAAATGCCGTCTCCTGAAATCGGTCTGCTGGTGCCGCAAAGACCTTCGGCAACTGCTTTGTGTATGCTTGGCACCCCTCCGAAACAATCTGCCCGGCTTGTTCAGCATATTCCTGCAAATCCATGATCAACAGACCTTCATCAAGCAGTTGCCGGATTTTCTCATCTTGGATGGTGATGGAAAAGACCTCGCGCCAGCCATGCAAAAAGCCAAACAGCGCGTAAGTGGCGTAGGTCTTGCCTGTGTTGTTGCCGCCACAAATAATCGTCAGGTCGCCAAGGGTGATTTCAGCCTGTTTCAATGCACCCAGATTTTTGATTTGTATCTTCATCATCTCATTCCATTAACAAAGAAACCCGGTTTCTGACACAATGTGCGCAGAACAATTTTTCAAATTGGACATTATCGGAAATAAAGTATATTTTGGCATCCTTCATTTTGTCTGAAAAGTGGTCTGCACTTCCCAAATGAGCGAAAAGTTTGTGGTTCCGCCTTCAGGCGGTGTCACGCCGCCTGAAGGCGGAACCACAAACTTTTCGGCTTGAAAAATGTGAACCATAAATGAAGGATGCCGAAATTACGTTTCAGATTTTGCCAGATTTCTTATTTCCGATGAGGTCTATTGTTTTTGTGTGTAAATCTGGTGGAATCCATTCCTGCTCGCCTCAGATAATCGCAAGGTCCGTTTGCTGGTAGTTCCCATATCAGTCATCAAAAAATTTGTCAACAGGAAACAGGAAAGCCGAAGTGCAAAGTAAACTTTGCACTCCGGAATGGTGGCTTATGTGACAGAAAAGGCGGGATCCGCTCAGACCCCGCCCTTTATCATCGCCAACGGTCAGTCTTTGCTACTTCCTGAATTTTCTCCTGAGCCCGGCAAGGCCAGCCAGTCCTGAAGCTAAGAGGAACATTGTGGCCGGTTCCGGTGACTCCGCCGCATTCGGCGAATAGCCTGCAATGCCTTCTATGTCGGTCCCCCAATCAGACAGGACATTTCCAAGATCACCCTCACCTTCCAACAGCAGGGCAATTTCAAGAAAAGCGTCACTTGTGTCAGAGGTTCCGTATAACATGTCTCCCGCAAAGGTGAGCGACTCGACCTGACCGAATCCGATCTGACCCACCAAGCCAGCCTCTCCTGTGACGAGGTCTATCGTATAGAGGGAACTGCTGTGATCTCCGCCGGTCAACGTCCCGTCAGACTTCTTCTTTCCATCATTTGTTGTGGCGCTGCCGTACAGTGTCCCGTCTTTATACGCGAGACCTTCAAACTTTTTGGCACCTCTGTCACCCGTCACGGCTCTACGATCAGCAACTTGCCCGGTGAGCGCATCAACAGCCACCAATTCGTTCTTGCCCTTGCTGTTGTCCACCGCATAGAGCAGACCGTCTGCGTACTCAACGGCATCAATGTTTGAGGCATCAAAGCCAGTGCCCACCTTTTCCACAGTGATATCATTCAGGTCATCACTGAGCTCAAACTTGTACAACTGGCTCGTTGTTTTCCAATTGTAAGACTGGACACCGTAAAATATGCCGTCCCCTCCATAAGTCAAGCTCTCAATTTCCCTCGGGGCCCTTCCGCTTCCCCGATCATCACCGGACAGAATCGTTGCATCAAGGAGTCTGGCCTCGTGAGTTTCCAGATCATAGAGGGCAAACTTGTCACTGTCATCGTCAATTCCCAAAATCATTGTTGTTGGAAACGCCAATGCCATCTGCCCCTGCATCAGGATCATAATCGTTAGCAGGGCAATCAGCGCTGACATGATTGTGCTGATGTTCACATTTTTCATTTTCACTTCTCCTTTCAATTTCTCTGACGGTTAAATTCAATTTTGGAAATCCTCACTTATGTCTGCTATCCTATCACCTCCTTTTAATTTTGCGTTGACTTGGACTTCGGATACTTTTTGCAACCCACTGTTTTTGTTGGATCTGACGATGTTCAACTCGAAAATTGAAATCGTATGATTTCAACAAGTCAGCTTTTATCATCGCCCTTATGTTAGAATGTAGCAAAAATTATGCCAACCATTGCATCTTTTTGAAATATCCATGATATCAATGAGTTATGATCTGATACGCCGAAAGGAATGAGGATGTCCGACTGTTCAAATTGAACAGTCTGTCTATACAATCTGTTCAAATTGAACAGTTGATTTGAAGGACTGGTTCAAGTAAGCCTTCGGCAGGAGGGGCACAGACTTCCAAAGTGATGTACACCACTTTGCAAGCTCATAAGTACCCAATCAAACCTCTTGCTCCTTCTCCTGCTCTCAATCGGATGGACAGGAGCAAGATTAAGAGCAAGAGCATAAGTTCACACTTATGATCAAGTCACATATTACTTGACATCCGGAATGGCATCTGGATGGAAGAGTTGCTGATTCATAAGCTTGTAATTGGCGATCAGCGACTGTCCTTTCTTGGAAACCAGCCATTTGGCGAACTGTTCCGCAAGTTCATGCTTTACATGGGGAAACTTTTTCGGATTGACGGGGATGACGCCGTAAGGATTGAAAAGGTTCGGGTCCCCTTCGGAAAGGAGTTCCAGATCCAAGGTGTGCTTGCGCCCCAATTTGTATTTGATGATGGTCCCCCTGTCTGACAGGGTATAAGCCCGCTTTTCGTCAGCATAAGTCAGGGTCTTCCCCATTCCCTGTCCGATGGAGACATACCAACTCCCCTTGGGATGGGTGAAGGTGACCTCCCGTTTTTTCCCCTTCTTGACAATCGGCTTTGTGACGGTCTCCATCTGAAGGCCGGTGGATTTCCAGAGGAACTGCTCTTTGGTATGGGTTCCACTGTCGTCCCCTCTGGAGACAAACATTGAGTTGGATTCGGCGATCTTCTTCAGCGCCTGCACTGCATCCTTCATCTCTCTTATGCCTGCCGGGTCATTTTTGGGCCCCAGAATGACAAAGTCGTTGTGCATCACCGCGTACCGCTTTGTGCCGTATCCCTCTGAGACAAATGCCTCCTCTCTCTCTTTGGCATGCACAAAGATCACATCCACATTCCCATCCATCCCGTCACGGATGGCCGCGCCGGTTCCCTTGGCAATCACCCTGACATCAATGCCGGTATCCTTCTTCAGCTCCGGCAGAAGCAGATCCAGAAGCCCCGAAGCCTGAGTGCTTGTGGTGGTGGACATCTTGATCTCCTTATCCCCCGCAAACGCTTGAAAAGCAATAGCCGGCAGAATGAGAAGCAGAGCGGTGATCGAAAAAAGCCACTTTTTCATGTTCATCCTCTTGTCTGTCTTAGTCCGTCCAAGTCTATTTTCGTTTGCATGAACCCCATGTTCATCAAACTCAAAAAAGGATAACCATAAACGGAGTACATGTCAAGAGGATGACCATGAAATTGTGTCACTTGGCTTCTGTGAATGTGACTGGTTCTAACGGTTTTTGTGGTTTCCGACACGGGCTGAAAATTGTGATCCGCGGATGAAGAGAGAGAAACTGTGGCTCTGAAACTGTTCCTTCCACGGTCGGATGGCCTGCAGATTTACAGAAGAAAGCGTCCGGAACCGGATTAGGCATCCGGTCTAGAAGAAACCCGGTTTTTTTCGGCAACAGAAGCAACTGTTTTTTCAAAACCCGGGTTTATCCTCAACCCTTAACCCTTAAGCCTTAAGCCTTATAACCTTCTACCCTTCAATCGTCAAAATCCCCCTCAGGCCCCTTGTCGCTCGAAATGGATGCGGCCCGCTCAATGATCTTTTCCTGGGTCCATTCATCAGGATTCTCAATTCGCTCGGCATTGGAACCGGGATCACAGGAATCGGCGTTGAGGATCGCCTCAATGGCAAGGGGTGCGGTATCTTGGGCATTGAATACAGTGACAAGCATATGAAAAACAAAATCTTCCACCCGCCTTGCCATCCTCTCCCGAACCGTCTTTGCCTGTCCCAGAAGCCTGTTCTCAAAGGGAAGGTTCAGCTTTTTGCAATTCCCGCCTTTCCAGCCTTTTTCATTGGCATGAGCCACCATTTCGGCCCATGACGCCTCTGTCATCCCCTGATCCTTCACTTTGACAAAATTCCCCTCTTTGTCGAGTTGGGCGTTTCCATAATCGTTCACCTCAAGTCCCCACGAGATCATCTGAAGCGCGGTCGCAACATTCGCCTTGGTGGTCCGGGTCTGGGAGGCAATTTCCCTGAGCCGGTCCGAATGGTTCCCTGATGTCCCGTGTTGCGCGCCAGAGACCTTGTATTTCTCCAGCGCGTCATGGATCTGCCGGGTCAGTGCCACTTGGATGCCCTTGTCACTCGCCTCAATCCCGTGGGTGGACCCGTTGTTCAGCGCGATCCAGTTGGGAAAGATTCCATGCGCGTTCAGCCCTTGGATGAGAAACAGAGCCTCATCCACCGTTGAAAGCCCCTCTTTTCCCTTGATCTCACCCACCTCGGTCTCAAATCCGGCCCATGACGGCACAAACGGGTGCAACGCCAAGCTCGCGAGCAGGTTCTTGTCATCTGGCATATGGGACGCGTCAATGGCGATGGAGGTGACGCCGGCCTCAAAGAGGGTGGGAATTTCGATCTTTGCGGTCTCGACATCCGTTTCACTCTTGATGCCGTAATGGTCCGCGTGGATGGCCACCGGCACCGTGATATTCAGCTCGTTGCACAGGGCGTCCACCTGCCGGGCAAGATTCCAGAAATTGACCGCACAGTACGCGCCTGCCCCGCCCTCGGACTTGGCAATCTCAATGATCAGCACAGAATTTGCCCGTTGGGCCGCGTGCAAGGCACCCCGAACGACAAAGCTGTTTCTGCCGTTTGCCGCGATGCTCATCGCCTTTCCCTTCTGAAGCATGGCAACGTCAACATATTTCCCGCTGACTATCAGGGCCTTTGAATTGGGGAAAAGTGTTTTCACATTGGGGGGCCGGCCGACTTCAAGGGCGTTTTCAAAATCCGTCATTCTTTTACCTCCTTCTATGGTATCAGATCTGATCTCATCAAGGATTCTGAGGATATCTGCCTTGTACGACAAAGGTGCGGATATATGCCCCCATCCTTTCTGAAACTGGAACAGTCCATCATACGCGGTGTCGTGGTGGGATTGAATCATATGGGGAACATTCTCCTCTTCCAGAATGGATCCGAGTATCTGGGCTTCCACAATGCTCTCCAGAACCGCTAGCTTGCCATATTCATTTTGCTCTTTCTCATTTTCGTTCATATCTGACCTCTTAAACTGACGTGGCAACAGAGGGAGTGCCAAAGTTGCACTTTGGTAGCAGAACTGCCAAAGTGCAACTTTGGCACTCCTTCTGGGGAATGTTGCAACATTTATCAGGAATTGGGCGAGTTGTCAATTGAGAAATTCTGGAAAGTGCGCTATTGACTCGGATGTTTCTTGGCCGCATAAAGTAATCGTCGGAGATTGACCAGACCCGGCCGGTTGAGATGCAACGTCCCGACCGTCGCGCGTCCTGTCGGAGTCAACCCGACAATCAACGTACAGTCCTCACTCCACACAAAATGCTCATTCCAGCAATGTTGCCTGGGGTGATAGAGGGCGTGTCACCGGATCATGGCCTTCTGTCTTCGTGTATTTGTGGTTATTGCATCCCTGACACGACAAGGCCAGATTGTTCGGTGTGGTCTCGCCGCCCTTTTCCAATGGCACGACATGATCAAGAGAGAATGCCTGAGTTGAGAACCATTCTTGGCTCAGACAATACTCACAGCATCCATGAGCACGCTCGGCCACAATCCGTCGCAGTTTCTGAGATTTACGCATCTGTTGAAGAAGTGATCCCCAATTCGTCCATGAGCAATGTTAATGGCCGGTTCCGAATGCGGGCCAACTCCGTCAGACATCCCACCCGTTCGGCATCCAGAAGTTCCACCTGGTCGGTGAGTCGCAGGAGTTCCTCATATTCCTCATGAGTGAGTCTCCTGGCATCCCGTTTCACAATCAGCTCATCATACCGATGTTGTGTGGCCGACGGAACACCCTGGTTGATCCTGAGCAACAGCTCGGACTCACGACGTGAAAGACGGTGTTTCTCATATGACGGACGGATTCCACATACCGTGCGGACAAATTTCTCAAACTCGGCTTGCGGGAGCCGCGTCACGGCACTCACCAACTGGTCAAACGACAACTCCGCATTCGTTTGTGCAAGAGGCATGTTCTCTCCTTCCCTTGTTTCCCAAGAGTGTACAGCAAGCTGAATCTCATGGTCCGTGCCATCAAAGAAAAATTTGCAGGTTTGCACCTAATCAGGAGAAACCCCCAGCTCCCTGAGTTTCGTTGCCAGACGTTCGGCCCGTGCGGTTTCCTGTTTACGCAACGCCTCCTCTTTTTCAGCCCGTGCGGTTTCCTGTTTACGCAACGCCTCCTCATTTTCGGCCCGTGCGGTTTCCTGTTTACGCAACGCCTCCTCATTTTCGGCCCGTGCGGTTT
>JAOZRQ010000096.1:0-5556 GCA_029940115.1 Desulfobacterales bacterium | reverse complement strand
CGTGCGGTTTCCTGTTTACGCAACGCCTCCTCATTTTCGGCCCGTGCGGTTTCCTCCTCACGCAGTGACGCCTCCTGTTCGACCTGCTCCCGGAGTTGTCCGACATCTCGCAATGTCTCACCTGTCACGATGTCCGCAAATATCGGCTTCCTTCCCCTTGCCTTCATCTTGACCCCCATCTCCGGCATCGGCAGCCATCCCCCGGCGGCCCGCATCTTGCGGATCCGGCCCCCTCTCGTCCGCCACAGGTGCAGTCCGATCTGCCCACGCAATTTTCCCCAGGGAGTGTGCAGGTCAATGACAAGATATGCCGGAATTCCCAGACTGGCATAAAGGGGGACCTTGTCCCCCATGTCATCCGGGCGGCTGTTCGGGGAGGTGATCTCCACGACGGCCAGCGGCGGGGGAGCCTTGTTCAGGTTGTAGGAGCGGGGCGCCGTGTGATGGAAGGGCATGAGCATCAGGTCCGGGGCCACACGCTGTCTCACTCCCTGACTGTCCCGGTACATCATGAAGGTGTCCATGAGGAGCATCAGGTTCTCCCTTTTGAGGATGTCCTCCAAAATCCCCATGACATGACCCAACAATCGTCCGTGCGGTCCTCCTGCAGGCATCAGTTCCTCCTCTGTCTGATAAGCGTAGGGATCCGTGTCCCAGTCACAAAGAATGTCCGGCGGAATCCAGCCCGGACGGTCGGCCGTCACTGCATGATCCACCGGTCTCAGCATTCTCGGGGCGGCATCCGAGTCGTTGTCAGCGGGCATGGCATCCTCCGAAATGATCCCGCCGATATCCGGCATCTCGGCCGTGATCGGTTCCTGCAACATCTCAGTCATCGTCTTTCTCCTCCTGTTTCCCGCCGATGTCGTCCCGGCTGAAATATCCTCTTGTTGTCCGCAATCCTCTCCGGACCTCCAGACTTGTTTAATTACTTACTGCCGTGCACGGGCACGTACCCTTATCTGTGCTGGTTTCGGGCAGGGCACGGGCAAAGCCCGGGCAAGAGGGTGGCAGATGTTTTCAAACACCTTCTGCTCCTTCCTCTGCACCTGCCCGTGCCCGATTTTCGGGCAAGGGAAGGGGCATGGACAGCTTTTCAAACACCTTCTACTTTAAGGATGCCATAACCTTATATCAGGAATTGGGCGAGTTGTCAATTGACAAATTCTGGAAAGTGCGCTATTGTTGCTTCGGTACGGAACTGCATGTAATACAACTAAAAAGGAGACATATGAAGAACAGAAAACTCCCCAAAGCAACCATTTTCCTTGTGGCGCTGACGATCCTCGCGGCCTTGGGTGGGCTATCATATGATGGAGACTAGGAATACGCCGGCTCCCCAGTCCATGCTCTCCCCAGACCAGGTCACGCGGGAGACATTCCCGATCTGGATGAAAGGCCATCTGGAGAGTCTGGAATGGAAGCCTCACAAGAGACTGACCCGGGAAACCTTGCAGGAGTCCTTCAGGCTGGCGCGTCAGTTCATGCTCAACAACCAGAAGCCGGAGGGAATTTCAACTATCAGTACGATTTCGTGAGAAAGAGACTGTACGGCGGGGACAATCAGGTCAGACAGGCCGGCGCGCTGTGGGGGCTTGCGCTGATGCACCAATATGATCCGGATCCGAAAAATCGGGCCGCGCTGGATAAGGGACTGAAGTTCTTCTCTGATCATACCGAGGAAGGGCCGGTCAACGGCTCGTTGCTCATCGCGTATCCGGGGTTCACGTTCACGTTTATGTGCATGTTCACGTTCACGTGCATGTTTACGTTCATGTTCACGTGTACGTTCACGTTCACGTTCACGTGCACGTTCACGTGCATGTTTAAGGCTCCCCTAAATCAGTTTTTTTTGATGGGGGGGATTTATGGCAAAAAAAGATATGGTCGCTTTGTTCTGCAAAGGCAAGGAGAGACGCTTCCGCGGGATCGTCTGCAAGCATTATGACACAGACGCGGATGAGTGCCGGCTGTTCAGGGAAAGACCCATGAGGGATGTGTTTGAGAAGGGCCGGTGCGAGCCCTATGAAATGCTGAAACGCGCGGTGAGGCGAAACCTGTATGGGTACAGTGACAGGATTGCCCCTGAAGAGCACATTGAGCCGACCACTTTTCTGACTTCAGTGCGGATAAAGAAGAAAGGTCTGAAACACCCGAAACTGCCTGTCTTGAAAGCCTACATCAACAGATCAGCCTACAACGATGTCATCGAACTGTTAATGGAGGAGGGAGTTTTATGGCCAAGCATTTGCGGCATCTGTGTTCATTTGTCAGTGCCAAAACCGCATGTCTGCCAAAGGGAGCATATCATGGTGGATGGGAAAAGAATCGAAAATCCCCATCACGGGGAAACGAGAATTCCGTCATCCCAGGCTTGCAAGAAAGGTTTTGAGCCGCCTGTATTTGAGGAGAATTTTGACATTCCCGGGCCTGAACCTGATTCACCCGTCATCATTGAGATGAAAACAGCCTTGACAAAAAGGATCAAAGGCGAAACGAACAAGAATGTCAGGAGAAAGCATGAGCGCCAGTATGTCGTGTTTTGCAGATTTGTCAGACTCAACCAAGAAGGTTATTCAGAACGAGAGGCGTTGGAGAGAATTGCAGAAGTGCTTGGTGTGAGTCTGAGGACTGTCGAACGGGACATGGCGGAGATCAGAAACTTTTTGAGGGAAGTGATGTCCTTTTACTGCTGATAATCGCATCTTAATAAGAAGAGAGAGGTGATGAAAATGGAAAAAAGGAAGATCAGTTTAAAGGAAGCATTGGAGAACGATGGGAACTTTCTGGGGTTTCTGGGCCAAGAGGCCCGGTCAGACGAATACCGCCACGTGGCAGAGAAGGCTCGGAAGAGGCCCCATCCCCCGGGAAAAATGTTGCGCGATTACGCCTTGGGCCGGCTGGATGAGACAAACGCCATGAAGATACGGAGGCATGTCTCGTTTTGCGGGGTCTGTGCGGATGAGGCGTTGCGGATCATGGGCAAGGCGGCCCATCCCACAAGGGAGATGTTGTACGATTATGTCCTGGAGTGGGTGGACAAGAACATCGCGGAGAAGGTGCGGAAACATGTCTCATATTGCAAGGCGTGCGCGGATGAGGTGCTGAGAATCACGCGGATTGAAGATGACCTGATGAGAGATTCTGGGGCATGGGCCAATGAACCCGCTTTTGAGACGGGCATACTCTCTGATCTGATCATATGGGCGTCCGAGTTGTGGGAGCCCCAATGGGCCGGGCAGCTTGTGACCGCCTCGGACATTCCTGAGCAGGCGTGTTCGTTTATGATGGATCACGGTGAAATCGGACTTTCCTGTTACTGGGAGCCTCAGTATGAAGATGCGCTGGCTTACCTGCAACTCTCATGGAGAGCCAATATCGCTGCACCCTGTGAGTTATGGGCCAAATTTGTGAATCCTGAGACTCAGGAAGTGCTTTCCGAAATCGGTTTGGGAACATACTTGGAAGGCAAGGAGATTTTCACAAGTGATCAGCTGGAGTTTGATCCTTCAATGGAAAAATGGGCAATTTCCATTGTGTTGTGTGAGGGAGTGCGATGATTCATTTTGCTTATCCGAATGTGGGCACTGTCAAAGTTGATGGAAAAATTGCAAAAAAATTTTCAGGTTGCGGCAGATATGTGGCTTTGTCACAGAAGGAACCACCGAAATCTTACCAGGCCGCCAAACCCAAAGTTCTTCTCAATCGCACAAAAATATATCAGTCCGTGGCAACATTGGCTCCGGAATCTGCTCACAAAAAAGCTGAAAGGTATTATGTGTATGAGAAAAAAGATGACAGGGAGGAAGAATACAGTGGAGACTCACAAGATTTGGCTTATCTGCTTTCACTCATAAATCGTTTCCGAGAGATCACCTTGCAAACCGATAGTGATATTTGGTGTACAGGCAGCATGGATGTCACTGGCGACAACTCCCCTTTTTTGAATGCGGTCATTGATTCCGCTTTTGACATTAAGCTGAAGGCATTTCTGTCTGAAAAAGAAAATGAAAACAATGACAAACTGTTTATAGTTCCGGCGGCAAACATCCGAGTGGAAGACGAGATTCTGTGTAGGGAAAAAAACGCTGAAGTCTTGTCGCTGAATCAGTTTGAATTTTCTGATCGGAAAAAAACGATTTTGAAAATTCATGGAAGTGAGCTTGTTTTATTGGCAGAAAAGATTTTTGATCCCCCGCCTCTCCCTATCAAACAAACATTTGTCATGACGTTGGGCATCACGCTGATCATGCTTCTCCTCTGTTGGCTGCAATTTTTTGATTTCTTCCACATTGACACAACGCTCGAAAGATACACAATCGGAGCCGGGGATCGGTTTGTGGAGAAAACCTTCAACGATGACAAGATCGCATTGGTCGCGATTGAGGATGAGGAGTTTGACGAGACTTGGCGGGAAAAACACGCCATGCTCATAGACAAGCTTTCCAAAGCCGGAGCCAAAGTCATTCTCTTTGACATGTATTTCGAAAATGCGAGCCGATTTGACAAAAATTTCACCCATGCCATTACTGTGGCAAAAAAGAGAGGTACTGAGGTCGTAATCGGTCTCTTTGATCTTAAAGGTGGCAAACCGAGAATATTTCAGAACCTCAAGGAAGTTGTTGGAGAAAATTACGGAACGATCTGTGTGAACGAGAAAGAATTCTACGCGATAAAGGCTCCCCTGCTTCTCAGAAAGGAGAATGGCGACCGTTTCGCCTCTCTCTCCCTCAAAGCGGTCAGTCTCTTTTATTCACAAGACATTGTCAGAGAATATGGCCATGATGAAATCATCTTGAAGAACTTTGCCGAAGGTGCTGAAATGGAGATGACGTATGCGGATGTGCCATTCTCCATGGATTCCTGCCCAATCATACAGGATGGCGACAGCGTGGCGAGCATCTATGTTGATCTGTCGCCTCACGGCTTGCTCAAGGAGCCCGGGCTGAGGTTCAAATATCAGGACGTCATTGCATCTGTCCGCAAAAGCAGGTTGAAGGAGGATTTTGGAGACAAAATCGTCTTGGTAGGCGCACAAATCAGGGATAGAGATTGTTTGAGGGTGCCAAGAGGTCTCCAGATGGAAGATTGCTGTTTTGGCATGGAGCTCCATGCGGACACAATCAACACACTCCTGAATGGCATCCACATCCGCCCATCAGGCTTGCAAATTCAAGCTGTTTTCATCTTCCTGTTTGCCATGGTGGGCGTTTTTGTCAAATGGAAGCTCGAACTTTCCTTTCAGGCAAATCTGATTCTGTTGCTTCTGACATTGATCGGAATCACCATCTTCTTTTACTGCCAATATCGTATTCTGCTTCACTCAGCCTATTATGCCGCTGCATTTGCCTGGACCCATAGCAACACGTTTCGCACAAAGACAAAGTGAATGGGTTTTTGGCATCCTTCACCCATTTACAACGCTTTTCGGGGAGGCCGCTCTGCCCTTGAACGTGACCGTGACCGTGAACTTGAACGTGAACTTGAACTTGAACGTGACCGTGGGTGAAACTTTTGTCCGGCATTTTGAACCGCGGATTGGACAGATTACACGGA
>JAOZRQ010000928.1 GCA_029940115.1 Desulfobacterales bacterium | reverse complement strand
TCGGAACAGAGTGAGCATGGGACTTTGGGGCAGGATCCGTATTCCTATGAAGTGGAAGGGGATTTCTGGGAGTGGGAACAGGCTGAGACACTTTCAAAATATTATGAGGCCATGAAGGACCGATGGATGTAAGTTCATTTGCCAGTGATATCCTGAATTCTCTTGCAAAAGCAGAGACATTCAGACGGGTTGCCTTGCAGACAGAAGGGCCTGTTGTCAGTGGTCGTGCCCATACCGAGAATGAGGAGACTTTTCTTCGCTTTTATTTCAATGAGGTAAGTGCCACAGTCGCGTTTGCCCTGATTGCGGGAATATGGGGAAAAAACCTTACACAATCAATGGACAAAATAAAAAAAATCAAAGACTTGGCCGAAATTCTGAAATCCCTTCGCAGCCAGGGCAAAAAAATCGTGCATTGCCACGGCGTGTTTGACCTCCTGCATATCGGTCATATCCGCTATTTTGAGCAGGCCAAAAGAATGGGGGATGTGCTGGTGGTGACGCTTACTGAGGATGGTCATGTGGACAAGGGACCCCACCGTCCGGCTTTTACCGAAGCCCTGCGAACCGAGGCCATTGCCTCTCTGAGCTGTGTTGACCATGTGGCTGTGAATCCCTGGCCCACTGCCGAAGAAACATTGCGGCTTTTACGGCCGGATGTCTATGTCAAGGGCGCGGAGTTCAAGAACACTGATTCGGACATGACCGGAAAGATCGGCAGGGAGGCTGAGGTTGTCAGAGAAATCGGGGCCACGCTCGCGTTTGCCGATGACATCGTGTTCAGTTCCACCAACCTGATCAACCGTTATCTCTCTGATTTTCCCGAAGAGGTGAACAATTACCTGCAACTTTTCAGAAGGCGGTATAAGATTGATGATGTGTTGGGGGTGATGGACAAAATGTCCTCTCTGAATGTGCTGGTGATCGGGGATACGATTTTGGATGAATATCAGTATTGCAGTGCCATCGGCAAATCATCCAAGGACCCTGTGCTTGCCTTGAAATATGAATCCCGTGATCTTTTTGCCGGAGGCGTTCTTGCCATAGCCAATCATCTGGCAGGTTTTGCGGCCAACGTGCAGTTGGTGACGGTGCTGGGAGAGCAGGAGAGCCATGAAGATTTTATCCGGTCCCAGCTGCATCCTGATGTCACCCCTCATTTTGCGGTTCAGGATGGAGCGCCGACTCTGATCAAAAGGCGGTTTATTGAGGGATATTCACTGAACAAACTGTTTGAAGTCTATGTCATGGATGATTC
>JAOZRQ010000556.1:623-4472 GCA_029940115.1 Desulfobacterales bacterium | reverse complement strand
TGTAAACCCCGTGTTCGCTCCCGCCGGATTGCCAAATCCGGCGGAATGGCGGTTCAATGTTCGGCAAACTCCATGCCCGCTCCCGCCGGATTGCCAAATCCAGCGGAATGGCGGCTCAATGTTCGGCAAACCCCCGCCGGATTGACAAATCCGGCGGTAATCCGAGCCGGTCAGGGGGTACGAACTTAAAACGGGGTGTACTAGGAGAATGAGAAAGTTCATCAGGTTATAATCAGTGAATTTTCAGTATCAGGTTGGGGAGTTCGCAGGGCGGAATAACCATCAAATGCCGCCCTGCGAACCGTAAAAGAGACAGGATATGATCTGAACAGTTGATCCTTCATCTTCAAACTTGGGATGCTCCGAAACAATTACTTTCGGCGCTTTGCTGGTGTGTCTTCATCTTCATCTTCTGGCGGTGTGGCGGCCGTTTTCAACAGATGAATCGCCTCGGCCAAGCCGATGCGCTGGTCGTTGTTCACGTCCGCGGGGAGCTCAGTGCCATCGGTATTCATGCCGGCCGCGATCTTCAGGGCGAGGATGGCGTTCTTCAGCTCCGGGCTGACCACCGCGTCCCCCTCTACCTTTAACGCGCCGTCGGTCAGGGTGACCGGTATCTGCAATGCGGAGGTCTTGAAGTCCCGGCTGTAGGTGTCGTTCAGGTGTGCCGCGGCCATTACGAGCGGAGAGGTTCCCGAAGTCCCGTCCATGCCGGTGAATTTCACTTCGACCAGCGCGCCGGAACCGCTGGTGATCCCTTCTCCCTTTGTTGCGCTCATGCCGATTCGCACCTGGCCCGACTGCTTATTGTTCATTGTCCAGTCAAACCCGTCGGTCATGGACGTTGTTCGGACATCCTGAGCCGAAACCAGCGCGGGATCATAATTGATCACAATGTACGAGCCCATGACCCCGGACGCGTCGCTGATATTCACCGGCACCCAGGTGTTGCCGTTTCTTGCCACTGTGAGATTATCAGGGAGGCTGACAGTGACCGGGTCGGATCGGAGGGAGCGTCTTTCTGTGCCAGACGGTTTCGGGGCCAGTGTTTCACCTGCCGCGAGCTTCAGAACAAGGGCCGCATCATTGGACAGGATATCGCCATCCGCGTCCACATCCGCTGCATTGCGTTGTTTTTTTGTGGGAATCAGGTTCCCCACGGCGATCTCCAACGTGAGCTGGGCGTCGGCCCCTTCCACTTTACAGTTGCCGTCCACATCGCCCAGAAAATAGCAGTCCGACACAGTAAAGAGACCCGTGTCCTCAAGATGAAGGGGTAATGAGAGCGCCGCGCCCTTCTCCCGGAACATGGTTTCGTTGACGTTGAACTTCAATTCCGTCTGTTGTCCGCCGGTTCCGACGACTTTGAACAGGAGATAAAACAATGCGCCTTCGCCATGAAGTGTCTCTGCCACATCATCGCCTGCGAGGGTGGCCGCCACCAGGCCGTCCGCCCCGCCCCTGCTCCATCCATAATCTGCGGAGAGCGGGCTTCTTTCAATGCCCGAATATTCGAGAACATTCTGATTATAGCTGACAACAATGTTCACCATGCCCATTGTCAGGCCGTCCGCGTTGGTGATGCTCACCGGCAGTCTGACATCCTTTCCTTGTTCCTCACTTGAGTCAGGGATGAGAAACATGAGTTTCCCGGGTGCAGTCCACGCCACCAGATTGGACCGGGGGCTCTCATTTCCCGCGGTGTCCACCGCCACCACATAATAATAGATTTGATCGCTCTCCGGCACATCGGTGTCGGTGTAGGGGGAGCTTTTCGCCGGCTCGGATGTGACCAGGGTTTGAGAAGATCAGTGTCCGTTTTGATCCGGAACTGAATGTCATCATCGGAGAGAACGGAAGCGGAAAGATGTCGCTTCTTGATGGCATGGCCATCATGTCGGCTTTTTTCACACAGAACCTGCAAGGCAAAAAAATATCCGCTGAAAAACAATTTGACCGTCCTGACATCAGGCATGGAAGTTCAAAACTCACCGCCCTTTTTTCGGATTGGCGAATCCGAAACCCCTGGTTTGACCTCTCTGACATGAGACATGGAAGTTCAGCCTTCTCTGTCAAGGCGAGTTACTCATTTGGGGGGCAGCGGATCAGGCTCGGCATCCGCTTTGACAAGGAGAATGATGATGCCCCTGAAATGACCTCATCCTCCAAAATGAGACAGTTGGGCGAGTTGGTCAACGAGAGGATTCGTCATGGAAAGCCGACGAACCTTCCGGTCTTCGCGTGTTCTTCCGCTGTCCAAGCGCCACTTGATTTTGCCGGCTTTGACGGAATCACAGGAGAGTCAATGACCATTTTTGACGCTTACGACGGCATATTGGACAGGAACCATTTTGACTTCAGCAGCTTCTTCACATGGTACAAATGGCAGGTGAACATTGAGGGCCAGATCGGTCAGAACAGAATCCTCAATGCGGTGAGAGGAGCCATTTGCTTGATTCTGAGCGATGATGCCGCAGAATTTGACCATCTGTCCGTCAACTGGCTGAATCATCCAGACGGCGAAATGGTCATCAACAAGAATGACACGCCGCTCAACATCAACCGGTTGTCGTCAGGGGAGAAGTTTCTGCTCATCTTGGTTGCCGACCTTGCCCGACGCATCGTCATTGCCAATCCGGAGAGGGAAAATCCGCTTCTCGGCAATGGGGTCATATTGATAGACGAAGTGGACCTCCATCTGCATCCGGCATGGCAACGGAATATCCTTCCCAAATTGCAGAAAACTTTTCCAAATTGCCAGTTCATCGTGACAACCCATTCACCACTGGTTCTTGGCAGGGTAAGACCCCGGCATGTCATTCTTCTGGAGGCGTTTGAGGTGCCTGAGAACCAATGTCACACGTTTGGAAGAGATGTGAGCGCCATCCTGTACGAGCTGATGGGAGTGAGAGATCGCCCCGAAGAGATGCAGGCAAGGATTGATGAAATTTATGAACTGATCGATGAATGTGAAATGGATGAGGCCCAATTGAAATTAAGGGAACTGTCGGAAGATTTGGGGGAGAATGATGTCGAAATCGTAAGGGCTCACCCATGCCAACTTCATGGAGGAGATGAGTTAAAGGTGAAACATGTCATAAAGGGCAGGGAACCGGTTTCTTTGTTGACCCATCGCAAATCTCACCATGCAACTTATGGGAATCTTCCGAAAGTGGCCAAAAAGGCCCTTCGCAAGGCTTTGCTTGAGGAACAGGGGAATATCTGCTGCTACTGTATGACACGCATAAAAGAGGAGACAACAAAGATTGAACATCGGAAGCCCCAAGGAAAACACCCCGATTTGCAGCTCGACTACCAGAATCTGCTTGCATCCTGCAGCGGCGGGTTCATACTTTTCCCCTGCGTGAACCCCGGATGGGTCCCCATCACGGGAACCGACTCGATGGTGGTGACCGGTGCCTTGTTCACCCCGGAGCCGGTTCTGATCGGGGCCTTCGGCCCGGGCGGGGAGTCGGATTGCCGGGGGGTTACGGATGGCATCGCAATGGGTTTCTATCATATGCTGGTGGTGTCGGATGCGGAGGGGACGGGCGGATCGGGATGGGAGAGGTGATCGCCATTCTGAGGGGAATTTCAGGGTGAGCGGATTCCGGGATGCATCGTCGAGGGATCAAAAGATGGGGGATCAATCCCCCGGCTGAAAGCAAAAGTACGCTGAAGCGCACTGCGACCATAGCTGGCTTCAGCCTGCTTGCGCTTTCAGACCCGGAATTGATTCCGGGTCTTTGATTCCGGGTCGTGTCGCCGGGGGATCAATCCCCCGGCTGAAAGCGAAAGTACGCTGAAGCGCACTGCGACCATAGCTGGCTTCAGCCTGCTTGCGCTTTC
>JAOZRQ010000556.1:0-523 GCA_029940115.1 Desulfobacterales bacterium | reverse complement strand
AGACCCGGAATTGATTCCGGGTCTTTGATTAAGAGGGGTTCAGCTTCATTATTCAAGGCAGAAGCCCCGGTGATCACCTTCCCGGTGCAAAACCGTCCTCCCCGCTCTCATCCGCCTGGTATCCGCCGGGGTTGTTGTAGAACTGGATCAGGCGCAAAAGTTCGCTCAGACTGACTCGCCAATTCTGGGGATTGTAGTCCGAACTGTGGGGCGTGCAGCTCCTGTCGCCATCTCCGGGAGCATATCCGTCCTCCCCGCTGGGATCGCAGTGGTAATCGCCCTTGTTATAGAACTGAATGATACGGAGCAGCTCTGAGAGAGATATCTTGTCGTCCTGCGGGTTGTAATCTGCGCTGTGATGGGAAGTCTTGATGGGAGACAAAATGAATTGCCGGGACTTCGGCGAGAGCTCAGTCGAACGCTATTTTCAGTTGTCCCTACGGGACAGGAAGATCGTGAGAAATCCGGCCCCGGCAATGAATTGCCGGGACTTCGGCGAGAGCTCAGTCGAACGCTATTCTCA
>JAOZRQ010000555.1 GCA_029940115.1 Desulfobacterales bacterium | reverse complement strand
TTCAACAGGTCACATTTTCTGATCCTTTAATTTTCAAAAACTGTCCGAACTATTGATTGACAAAATTGAAAAAATGGTGTTTCATGGATATTTACTGATTATAACGGATTTAGGGAGGCCCTTGAACTTGAACGTGCCCTTGAACGTGAACGTGAACGTGAACGTGAACGTGCGCGTGAATGAATGTCAATGTTTCACTGAGTTCAAGTTTGAGTTCACGGACAGAGCGGCCTTCCCAAAAAGCGTTATAATCAGTATCTGTGTACAGGACAAAAAGTTGTGGACGGGCGAGAAACCCGGCTTTTCCCCCAAATGGGGCCGGCTCCCCGTATGCAGGAAAAAGCCGGGTTTCCCTCCTCAATCACTTTTTTTGTCCTGTACACAGAATCAGGATATTTATTCCAAAGAAACCAAGTTTTTTTCAAAAAACTTGGTTTCTTTCTCGGACAGGAGCTACTTTTTTTTTGGAAACAATACAGAAACATTACCGGATTGACAGAAAGGACATCTCTTTTCTGAGATTTGTCATTGAAGCTTACGATGGGATTGCAGTGCTGACGACCGTTGACCGGGAGGCAGGGGTTGTGCGTTTCACCATTTCCCCCGGATGTGAGGCAGTTGTGGAAATGGTGTTGCAAGACCTCAAAAAAGAGATGATGATAGAGGAGCTTGTCTGGCCACTGACAAATGACAAAAAAACTATACATTCACACCATCGGATGTCAGATGAATGTGTATGACTCCGAGCGGATTTCGGAAGGATTGCGGCCGCTGGGATATGAGACCACCCCATCCCTTGAAGCCGCGGACCTGATCATCGCCAATACCTGCGCGATACGAGAAAAGGCCCAGCAGAAGGTATTCAGCTTTTTGGGGCGGGTTTCACGCCTGAAGCGGGAAAGACCGGGGCTGATTGTCGGGGTGGGGGGATGCGTGGCCCAGCAGGAGGGGGAGAAGCTCCTGGAACGGGTTCCGCATCTGGATCTGGTGTTCGGTACCCACGCGGTGGGCCGGCTACCTCAGATGATCGGGCAGATTGAATCCAAGCGGTGCCGCATGGTTGATGTGGACATGTGCGAGAGGATTGACGAGCCGCTCATGCCCTGCGAAAACGAAGCCTGTCGGCCGGATTCCGGAAAGGCCACAGGATTTGTGACCATCATGCAGGGATGTGACAATTACTGCACCTTCTGCGTGGTCCCCTATGTGCGAGGCAGGGAGATGAGCCGAAGACCCGAAGATATCATCCGGGAGATCAAAGCCTTGGTCCGATCCGGTGTGCGGGAGGTGACGCTACTGGGTCAGAATGTGAACAGTTACGGAAAAAAGGAGGGACTCTGCTCTTTTTCCGACCTCCTGCATCGGGTGGACGAGATCCCGGAACTCCTGAGAATTCGATTCACCACATCCCATCCCAAAGACCTCTCAAATGATTTGATGGATGCCTTCAGAGACGTGGACAAATTATGCCGCCATATTCATCTGCCCGTTCAGTCCGGATCGGACCGCATCCTCAGACGGATGAACCGGAAATATTCCCAAAAAGGGTATCTTGAAAAAGTCGAAAGACTGCGCGCAGTCTGCCCGGATATCGCAATCAGTTCCGACATGATTGCCGGTTTTCCAAGGGAGACACGGGCCGATTTCAAAGAGACACTCGATTTGATGAAGACGGTGGAATATGACAGCCTGTTCGCATTCAAATATTCGGACCGCCCCAACGCGGCCGCGGCCCGTTTCCCAGACAAGATCCCAGAAGATGAAAAGTTGGAAAGGCTCCAATCGCTTCTGGAATTGCAGGCGCATTACACCGCAAAGAAGAACCGCGCCATGATCGGATCAACCGAACGGGTCCTTGTTGAAGGCTTGAGCAGAAAATCCGAAAGCATCGGGGAAAGGCATCTGACATCCGACATCTGGCATCAGTGGACCGGGCGGACATCCACCAACAAGATCGTGAACTTTGTTCAGGGGGACGACTCGAATCCGATCCTTGCAGGTCAGATCATTCCTGTGAGGATTGACCGCGCATTGGCGCATTCACTCCGGGGAAAACCGCTTAGGGGCGAGGGGCGAGAGGCAATGGGCAATGGGTGAGGATTTGGAGACCCATCACCCATTGCCCATCGCCAAAACAGAACCTTCGGGTTCAAAAGGAGAAAAATGTTATGTTGCATAAGGTGATCATCGCCGGCATGACCATGGATCCCGCATCAAACACGCCGATTATCATTCTGAAATCGGAAAAGAGTGACCAGGCCATTCCCATATGGATCGGGCTGCTTGAGGCGACCTCCATTGCATCGGCTCTTCAGAATATCAAGTTTGATCGTCCCATGACCCATGATCTCTTCAAAAATTTTACGGAGATGCTGAACATTTCGGTGTCCAAGATCGAGGTGTGCGATTTGAAGGAGAACACCTTTTACGCGAGAATTTATTTCACCTCTCCCACCGGGACATTTGACATGGATGCCCGCCCGAGTGACGCGATTGCACTCGCGCTTCGATATAGCGCACCCATCTATGTGGATGACCGGGTGGTTGAACAATCAAAAATGACGGACGAAGAGGCCGAAGTTGTGGACACCAGCGAGGAAGGGAAACGATGGGCCGAGTATCTTGAAGGGCTCTCTCCTGATGATTTCGGGAAATACAAAATATGATGGCGAACGGGTTGCCCCGACACAAACATGTCCGCGCGTGACGCGGATATTGATCTGCCCCTCGGGCTGACCGCTAACCGAAGCAGTTTGAACGATAGGCTGACATTTCCCGGGAAAGTTCTTCAGGGGGAAGCAAAGGGCTGATGTCCGCCGGAAGAAACGGCAGGGTGTTGAAAATTTTCTCCTCCAGTTGCCTTGTCCGTTGCCAAGTCCATTGGATACGCTCCAGTATCTCCGGTTCCGTTCCATATTTTTCCAGAATGTAATTTAATCGTTCCCGGAGGGGGACAATCTTGTCATGAAGGATACGCTTGTCCGCGTAATTGACAATCTCCGCCTCTGTGGGGTTTCCTGAATTCTCATATGTGTCCAGCCGGACATGCTGCCTGACAATATCTCCCACCTCAATGTAACCCATGCCGCTCACCAGTTGATCCCCTGTGAACGCGTGGTTCTCCCCGGTTTTGAAGCTTCTGGTCTTGGTGATGTCGTGGAGCAACGCGGCCGCCTGCACCAGTTCCCGGTTCAGGGCCATTCCCTGACTTGCCAGATGGCCCGCCAACAGCATGGCCA
This sequence comes from Desulfobacterales bacterium, assembly GCA_029940115.1. Taxonomy (GTDB): domain Bacteria; phylum Desulfobacterota; class Desulfobacteria; order Desulfobacterales; family 4be13; genus JAOZRQ01. Next base: position 1,233 of record JAOZRQ010000555.1, on the reverse strand, counting down.
CCCGGCAGACCTGGATGGAATGGGCCACGATGTGATCCATCATCTCTGTCTCATGTATCAGTTGATAACATTCTTTTTTTGAAGGGATCCGCATTTGATAAGAAAAACCCACTTGTCGGGCTGATTGTAGTACAGCAATTCATAAGTTCGTCACCCCCTTCGGCTCCCGCCGGATTGCCAAATCCGGCGGCTCGGATCTGCCAATCCGAGCCGGACGAGGGGGTACGAACTTACAAAGTGGTGTAGTAAGTACCTATCCAAAAGTTTTCCAGGATTTTGTTTCACACAAAGGCGCAAGGCACAAAGAAGATGCGCGGAAAAATTTATGGCCAAGTACTTAGGAATCGGGTCTAACCTAAATTGAGCGATTCCTGTCAGCAAAACTGGCTGATGTTCTGACATTGAAGGGTTTGCCCATTTCAGGGCTTTCACCCAATGGGTGAAAGCCCGAAAATCGCCGAACCCCTGGAATTGCAGGGAAGGAATCATGTTCAGGCCAAAGAATCGCTCAATTTGGGTCTAAACAACTTTCCCATTTGGATGAACAGACCGTGCGCCCGCATTGGCAGGCGACAGATGAAATGGGCAAGTTGTTTGGTCGCCGTTCCTTAGTCAAAAACTGTAAACCATATGGATGAAGATGTCTTCATATAATTGAAATTTTCTGTTTGGTCAAGAACAAACATTCATCTCTCGCCTCCTTTATTTACTCGTCAGTCCCAAGTTCTCTGAAAATTCTGAAAAATATTCCGGCAACAGCCTGAAATCATTGGCACCGAACACTTCACGCCTGTTTTTCTGGTATTGATGATTTCAGCATGTTACGAGAACTTAGGCTGACGAGTTACTTACTTAAAGCTCTTCAAGAACTCCTCCGCTTCCCTGAGGGCGTATTTATGAGTTGGGGGGTTCCCGGGCCGGACGATGTGGTGAGAATCAATCCGGGGCACACAGTGGTCTGCGACGTCTCGGACACGATTCAGGTCGGCGAGCTTCAGAACCATGGTATTCTGAGGAGCGCGGCCGGAAGTATGGTGGAGCCTCAAGGCACATGCGTTGAATGTCGACAACTGTCGGGGCCACAAAGTGTTCTCCCATTGCAACTCCGGCCCGCCAATGCGGGCACCGGCATGATTCGCATGTCAATGCCCCCCGAAGGCGGACACTCCCATTTGCAACTCGTGGCTGATTGAAGGAATGCCGCCCGACCTGCCGACGAGGATGCCTGCACCA
>JAOZRQ010000095.1:7222-16301 GCA_029940115.1 Desulfobacterales bacterium | reverse complement strand
GTTTCTGAGTTTCTGAGTTTGTGAGTTTGTGAGTTTCTGAGTTTCTGAGTTTGTGTGTTTGTGAGTTTCTGAGTTTGTGAGTTTGTGTGTTTGTGAGTTTCTGAGTTTGTTTCTGTAGGGTTCAGGTTTGATTGTTACCGACGCGCCATTGCTCACCATTTTTTTGGACTTGGTGTAAAAATTTATGTCCAGTTTTTGACAGACAACTTTTGTCCCTCTTTTGTCTGAACTGTGATTCATGTGATTGAATGATTGCCATGATTTGCCCTTCCGCTGTCTGAGCCGGAATTTGTGATTGTCGCCACTCTCAGCTTGTTCAGGGTGTCATATACGATGATTCCTGTCAGGTGTTTGTGAGGGCTCAATCAAGGGAGTGCAAAGATTGCCAATGGTTGAGACCCTGTCATCCCAAGGGCCTTCTTTGCACCTCCATCGCCTGCATCAGGCTCAATTATCCCGTGTGATTCGCAATTTGCACGGGGAAGAGCTACAAACATGTCGGCCTCACGGGCCTCCATTCGGTGTTCTCAAGGGATTGCCATCAATCCCTTTGGCATCAAAAGGGAGCTGGGCGCCAAAACCCGGTTTCTTCTCCCTTGACCTTCACCCCCTCAACCGAAACCGGTTTTTTTTCCCTCGTTCGCCCCATTCCCCTTGGTGTCAGGGAAAGCCCGAAATGTCAGACAAAGTGTCGTTTCCCGGAAAGAAGGTTGTTGACATTCGATGTCCCTCATGGTGCAGGCATCCTCGTCGGCAACCTGTCATTCCGGGCAAATGATGGGGCCGACATGTTTGTAGGTGACGCGGCATGGAACCGATTGAGGCCGCAGGGCCGACATGTTTGTCTCAAGGCATGGAAAAAAAGGGCATCTTTCATTTTGCCTGAAAGGTGGTTCACACTTTTCAGTTGCCTTTTCTCTTTTTTCTTGTGTACAAAAAAACCGGCTTTTTCCCGAACGGTCCGACTCCTTTCCCTGCAAGAAAAAGCCGGGTTTCCTTCCACCCATATTCAAACACTTCGTAAACCAGTCTGTGCTGTCTGTTAATCCTTCTTGAAATCAGACCTTTCATCTTCCCTCCCAGATACTCAAACGGAGGCGGATAGGCAAAGGGGTCGGTCCGTATCAGCCGGATCAGATTCATTGCCTTTGATTTCAGATTGTGCCGTTCCAGTTTCGCTGCGTCTTTTACAGCCTGCTTTGTGAATACGATTTCATACATTTGCTTATTCCCAGCCGATATCTTTGAGGGTTGCACAATCGTTGACAGCTTCTTTTCTGCCCTCGGCAATGCTCTCCGCCATTCCCGGAATGCCTTCAAGATATTCCGTGTCGCTCATTTCTCTGTTTTTCCGGATGAGAGCTTCGATGAAATCCAGAACTTCATAGAGATTCGTATCCGGCAGTTCCCTGATTTTTTCGGATATTTTCAAAGCAATCTGATTCATTTTTTTCTCCTTTTCTGATTTGTCCGGCAGCTCCCCGACCATCTGTCAGGGTCTTTATTCAGGCTGTTATTTGTAAACAAGGATTCCCGCCGGCAAGAGAACCTGTAATCCCCTTCTTAACCACAATCCATGTAGATGAACACACAGAGGTTAATCATCAGGCTCATCCATGCGATCGGCTACCTCTGCAATTCTCTGATTTTCAATGACGACGGTCTGATCATCCGGCTCCAGATACAGTTCAACGGCTTCCCGGATGTTCGTTCTGGCATCGTCTTCTGTTTTTCCCTGGGACCAGCATCCTTTCAGAGAAGGACAGCGGGCGACAAAGTATCCGTCTTCCCCGTGTTCGATAATAATTTTCAGTCCGTTCATCATTTCTTCTCTATAAAATAATTCTGTCATAATTTGCAATCTCCCTTTTCTGTGAATCCCTAATCCGTTCAAATAAAAGTTCTTCGTCGGCAGAGAACCCGTAATCCTTTACATGTAACCGGGCCGCTCCGGGAGGCGGGCAGTAATCCTTTCTTAACATCTGCACGGATTATGGTTAAGAAAGGATTACTCCGAACCTTCTCACACAGAACCTTTGCAGGTGACCGGGCCGCTCCGGGAGGCGAACAGTAATCCTTTCTTAACCATAATCCGTGTACATGGACAAGAAAAAGCAGGGCTAATCAGGCGCATCCACGCGATCCATGTTCTCAATCATCCATTCCACCCATTGAGGGGTAACGATGTCCTCTCTCATTTACAGATATTCTCCGACTTGCGATGCCAATCTTCTCACAAGACTCATATTGTAACGTATGCCGTTCTCCAACATGGCGTTTACGCAGTCTGCAAAGGAGGTTATCTTTCCCATCTGTTTCGCCTTGAGAAGAACGCCCAGTGTGCCAGTCACGGAAAGTCCCATGTGTTCGGCAATTTTGCGGCCTGTCTTTTCATCAATGATCACAATGTCCGCATTCATTTCAACTGCCGACAGGATCGTATGTCTTTCCCCTTTGTCCAAACTGCTCAGGGCATCATAATGTTGACTTTTCGGGTTTTCCACGATATGTATCCATGGAAGTTCTGTCAGCTTGGGAACAAAGATATCTCCTCCTGTCGCGCATTCCTCAGCAACTGCGTCCGCAACATGAATTCTGCCGAACACTGTGGGCAGCAGATCGAGTCTGTCAATGCAGGAAAGAGCTATGAACGGTGTGGTGTTGGAAAAGACAATCATAGCAACGACATCTCCCTTCTGAAATCATCCTCCGAATTTTCAAGAAATTCCGCACCTGATTCCATGGCCCTGAACAGGAAGGAAATTCTGGGAATCCCCAGCCATCGGGCTGCGAGTCCGGACGAAATTCTTCCTTCTCTGAACAACGAGATGGCCGTCCGCATCTTCACCTCCTGTGCGAATGTCTCGGCGCTCATCTGCAATCCGAGCAACAGTTCTGCCGGGCAGTCAATCCTAAGTGTGTTTTTCATTTGCTTCACCTCATTATGATGTTGTTGGTTCCTCAGCACAGAAATCGGCAATACGGGCAAGACAAAATCAGGGAAGTCCTTTAGTTTAATCAGGGTTTACGCCCCGCCTGCGGATTTCCGAAGCCCTTCGGAGAAACGCCGGCACAGTTAGAGCCGAAATCCTGAAAATCCCGGAAATCCTTTGATCAGGGTTCAAATCCGATGAATCAGGGGTCGGGCGCATCCATGCGATCCATGTTCTCAATCGTCCATTCCACAGGGTCTTTGTGGGGCGGGCGGGGGCGCTCCACCACTTTCCAGGGGTTGGGCTGCCCGCGCAGGGGAAGAAAAGGCCGTGCGCCTGGAAGCATGGTGATGCCTTCCAGATGAAAGGGAAGCACCGTAAAAGAGACCTCGCATATTTTTTTAAACAGGGGGGAATCTTTGAGATACACATTAAGCAAATCAAGTTTCCATATTCGTATCGTTTTATCACTAGACCCGGAAGCGATGCGCCGGCCGTCCTTTAATCAGGGCTTCAGTGTCTCAGATCGTCAGCAAAAGAGGAAAGATCACGTCTGCCGTGGATAACGGCAAGAATCATGACATCGTCCTGTCCGACTTCATATATAAGCCGATATGAGTAAACAAACAGTTCTCTGACATCCGGTTCGCCGATTTCCGGAACAGTTCTGCCGATTTCGGGAAAATCCTCCAGAATTTCGGATTTGCTGACAATCTTCTCAACCACCTGTCTGGCATAATACCTGGAATCACCGGCAATGTAGTTGTATATCTGCCTAAGATCCCGTTTTGCGGGGACCGACCATCTCACCATGACCCGACCTCCTCTCTTAGCTGCCCGACCGGTATGGTATCGCCTTCCCGGACAGCCTCTCTGCCCTTTCTCACTTTGCCGAGAACGTAAAGTCTGTACATTATCTCATCAATGTCAGCCGAGTCCGGCAGATGCGAAATGATATGTATTGCCTCCTGTTTCAGTGTTTCCGCTCTCAGTGTTTCCATTCTGCAACCTCCTTTTTTTGTTATTCTGACTGATTCCTTCCGGGGGATTCTTCTATATCCGTCCGGATTTCATAAGGTAGTCGTCCGAATCCTGATTCGCCTGATGAGAGAATTTGCGCCCTGCCTGCGGATTTCCAATTCTTTTTCATCCTTTCTTGTATGATTCATGGATTTGTGCGCTGTCAGTGAATTTCCGAGAAACGCCGGCACAGCCAGGGCCGAAATCCTGAGAATCCCGGAAATTCTTTAATCAGGGTTCAAATTTGGCTGCGGATTCCCGAACCTTCGGAGAAGCTCGGCACATGCACAGCCATGGCCGAAATCCTGAAAATCCCCGAAATCCTTTGATCAGGGTTCAGGATTCCCGATCCTTCGGAGAGACTCTGCACAGGCAGGGCCGAAATCCTTTAATCAGGGTTCAATCATCCACTCCACTAGCTCTTTGCGGGCAACTGCTGTCATCTACATGAATTATGGCTGAGAAAAGATTTCCGGTTGACAGAGAGGCTATAATATGTCGCCCCGGTTCATTTCTCACTCCATGTCTGGGCCTGAATCCATTTTTCAGCATCTTCCGGGTCGTCGGGGTGCTGTCTCAGTTTTTCAATCCATTCCGCCTCGAAAGATGCGGCATCCTTTTCTCTGAGCCACCGCATCACCGCCTCATTTACGATCTCGGAACGTGAGAGACGGGTTGCCGAGACAAGACGGTCAATTTCTGAAAGAAGTTTTTCATCAAAGCTGATTGGCATGTTTTCCATGTCAGTGTTCTCCTTTGTTTCCTGTGAGTTTGTCTGAATCCTTTCCTAACCATAATCCATGTAGAGGAATACACCTGCCCGAACCGGGCTATCCGTTTAATCCTCTGATCCGTTGTCATATTTTCGGAACCACAAACCTGCTCGAACCGGGCTATCCGTTTAATCCTCTGATCCGTTGTCATATTTGTTTTCAACTCATTACAACATGAAGTTTTTTCCCCAATATTGCTGCAAACTTCTCAAGGTTGGATAGCCGCACATCAGGCGCATGATTCTCCATCCTGGAAATCAGATTTTTTGAGATGTTGAGCCTCTGAGCCACCTCTTCCTGTGTCAGTCCGGCATCCTGTCGGGCCTGCCTAAGCAGTACACCGAGTTTGAAAGTCTCAAATCGTTCCTGATAACCCTCCCAAAATTCAGGATCCCGGGCCATCCGCTTTTCTTTGTACTTCTGAAATTTGCTCATGTTCACCTCTCACTTGCGTTGAAAATAATCCTGCTTGCGCTGTTCGGCTATCAGAATCTCTTTTTTCGGTATTTTTCGCGACTTTTTGGCAAATGCGTGATTCAGAATCACAAGGCTGTTTTTATCAAGAAAACCGAGCAATCGGAAAATGTTTCTGCCTTGCCGGACTCTGACTTCCCAAATGTCATCCGTTCCCTCCAGTTTTTTGAGGTATTCTTTCGGAACAAAATCAAGCTGTTCAATCAGATCAAGAACAAAGGCCACTCTTTCAAACTGTTTTTGCGTCAGAGAATCAAAGAACTCCTCAACAGGGCATCTGCCGGACTCTGAACAATATAAAATAATTTCTCTCATGTCCTCCTACCAGAATTATCTTCCTTCTGCTTCCATTGCGCCCCGACTGCGAATTTCCGAACCTTCGGAGAAACGCCGGCACAGCCATGGCCGAAATCCTGAAAATCCCGGAAATCCTTTAATCAGGGTTCAGGATTCTCAGGATTTGTGCCTTTCTTGCGGATTCCCGAGCCTTCGGAGAAACTCGGCACATGCACAGCCAAGGCCGAAATCCTGAAAATCCCGGAAATCCTTCAATCAGGGTTCAAATCCGCTGAATCAAGGTTCAGGCTCATCCATCCGATCGATGTTCTCAATCATCCACTCCACAGGGTCTTTGTGGGGCGGGCGGGGGCGCTCCACCACTTTCCATGGATCAGGGGGATAATTGCAAAATATCGTCACACAAAACCCGGTCTTCTTCGCTCACATCCGGGTTATTTTTCAGATAGCCATGCAGCCATTCGCACCCAATCTTCAATAACTCATCTAAGTCCAGAGTCCACAATCTGACAATATTATCCTCACCTCCCGATGCCAGAAAGCTGCCGTCTGGACTGAACTGCACAGTCCAAACAGGACCTGAGTGTCCTTTGAGTGACATGAGATCACTGCCATCGGCCACATCCCACAATCTGACAGTGCCATCCATACTTCCTGAAGCCAAAAGCTTGCTGTCTGGACTAAAACTTAAACTGTTCACCTCTTCAAAAAAAGGGTCATCAATTTTCCATACATTAATCTTATCACTTATGTTCCAAAGGTCCAGTTTGTAAATAAACCCCCATAAGTCATTCCGCCCCGAAAAACTTATAGCCAGCATTTTAGCATCTGGACTGAAAGTGGATTTAGGGAACCAATTACAATTATCCAGCCAACCACACTCCCAGTTAAAAGAGTATAAATTTTTGATTTTATTTGTATTTAAACTCACCAGCTTCCCATCTGAAATATTCCACAGTATAGCATCTTCTGAAACCAGCATTTGTCCGTTTAAAGTTAATATGTTTCCGCGACACGGGTTTCCATCCGAAACGAGAATTTTGCCATCTGGACTGAAAGCCAGCCTATTGTCATCAGAGTGCCCTGTAAATGTCCGGATTTCACTACCGTCCTCAATATTCCATAACTTAGCGGTCTCATCCGAGCTTCCCGAAGCGAGCAATTTGCCGTCTGGACTGAAAGCCACGCTATTAACGGCCTCAGAATGCCCTCTTAAAGTTCGGATTTCAAGTCTGTCGGCTATATTCCATATCTTGATGGTGTTATCCGAGCTTCCCGAAGCGAGCATTTTGCCATCCGGACTGAAAGCTATGCTGTTAATGGTATCGGAATGCCTTTTGAATAAAGGTAAACGCTCTGTCATATCCCACAACCTGAGAGTGCAATCCCAACTCCCTGAAGCCAGAAGCTTGCCGTCTCGGCTGAAGGCTAGATCAGTAACAACATCCGAATGGCCTTCAAATGACCGTATAAGACTTCCGTTTGTTATATTCCATAGTTTGATAATGCCATTTTTGTTTCCCGAAGCGAGAATTTTGCCGTCCGGACTGAAAACCAGGCTGCAAATAGATTCCGAGTGTCCCAATGTTTTGGTTTTAGCAGCTTTTACCATATCCCATAGGATGATATTCTCACCAGCCAAAGCGAGCAGTTTGCCATCAGGACTAAAAGTTATACCGCTGTTCAGAAACCCATATTCATGATCCACTTTGAATAGCTTGAGTTTTCTTCCATTCATCGCATTCCACAGTCTGACTGCTCCCTGAGTATCGCAAGCGACTATTTTGTTGTCCGGACCGAAAGCGAAGTTGGCAACATCTTTCATATATAGGATGAGTAATTCTCGTCCATTCATTCCATCCCATATTATGATTCCTTCATTGCCATAATCCCCACCTAACAGCTTGCCGTCTGGACTGAAAGACACAAACGCAGCTGCTCCCTCAATATCATGGACCCGAATAATAGATCCGTCGTCTGCGTTCCGAACTTCAATATCATGTAAACCTCCCACAGCTATCATTTTACCGTCTGGACTGAATTTTGGCTCACATTCAAAGCCAGACCCGTAAATCCATATTTTAGTGCCATCCGCCACATTCAGAACTGCAACCCCTATATGATTAACTACGCAAGCCAAGGTTTTATCATCTGGACTGAACTCCAAGGTATAGCCAGCATCCCAGCGCCGGTGAGGGATATTCCATGGCTTCAAACGGTTCTTTTCATAAACGCCCTCGACGATTTCCCGCAAATTGGATATTAATCGGTATTTCAGCTTTGTTGAAACCTTTATTTGCTTCAATTTTTTAGCTACTTTCACTGCCGCAGTCAGGGCTTCCAAATCGTTTTTCCCTGAGAGAAATTGAGCGTAAGCAGATTCATTCAGAGCTTCTATTTCTCTGATTTGGGCTTTCCGCAGATTTTTCTCCGCAATTTCAGTTTGCTTCTCTGCTAACCGGCGCTGCTTCTCAGTCTTTTGCTCGGCTTGCTTTGCCTGCACCAAATTTTCAGTCGCCTTTTCTTCAGCTTTTTTGACCTGCACCAAACTCTCCGCTGTTTTTTGCTCGGCCTGCCTTGCCTGCACTCCGAACAAGATGGCGATTGCCGCCACCACCGCAAAGGCAAAAGCAGTAACAACAGCAATCTTGAACTGTCTTCGCTTTCTTTTCTCCTCCTGCTCTGTCAGCCGCCGCTCAATTTCCCTGTCTTTCCTGTCCGTATCCAGTCTCTCAAGCAGCGGCTTTGTCTCCTCCCGAATCGGCCCGGTGAGGTAATCATGCACCAACTGGAATTTATCGGTCTCTCCGGAAATCAGAAAGATCATGTTCGAGAGGGTCAGTATCTCCAAAACAAGGGACAGTTGCTCATCCCTGATTTCAAGCCCTGTATCGCTTGTCACCCCCCTGAGTTCGTATTCAATCTCAGCCCGTGTCTTTAGCGGTCGGGTCAGCTTCTCATCCGTGAGCAGATACAGAATCAGGCCGGCAATCTCCTCATTCTCCGTGCCGCAGTCGTGAACCGCCTCTTTCAGAAAAGCCCGCACCATTTCAGCTTTGGGTCTGAAAGCCTCTCGCGTGTGAATCCCTTCTGCCTCAATCTGGGAAGCGACAATCTGCAATTCAATGGGGCGGATCCCCTTATCCTCGTCCCCTGCCAAATCATCCACAATCTGATCAATCAGCCCCTCATCTAACGGAAAATGGGATCGCCGGGTCAGACTCCGGATCACCTCCTTCGCACCCTCCCGGGTGAAGTTCCCGAGATAGATGCGGAAATTCTTGCCCAGAATGTCAAAATCAACCTTCACCTGAACATACTGATCCCATTCCAGCAGATGATGAATATAATCCTCCCGCAGCGAAAATATGATTTTTATGGGCGAATCCTTATTCAGGGCCTGCTTCAAAAACTCGTAAAAGGGCCGCCGGGCCTTGAGATCCAGATATTCGAAAAAGAACTCCTCAAACTGGTCAAAAATCAGCACGGTCAGAATTTGCCGATCATCAAGCATTCGTGCTGCCGCATCTGACAGCAGATCCGACACCCCGGAAATCTCAACTTTCTCTGAAAATTCGGCAA
>JAOZRQ010000095.1:0-7212 GCA_029940115.1 Desulfobacterales bacterium | reverse complement strand
ATTTAGGATAACGCCTGATCAGAACCGGAACCACCTGCTGATATGTTCCAAGTCCCCCCTGCTTCAACGCAGGAACCAGCCCGGCTTCCAAAATGGAGCTTTTGCCCACCCCGGACACGCCGTGAAACACAATCAGATTACAATCAGTTTTTGAAAGCCTCTCGGTTAGCTTTTTAATATCGTCCCTGCGGCCGGATGCCTCAATCTCCTCTGCCACGCGGATGTCATGGCTGCGATCCTGTCGCCGTGCTTTCAGACGCCCCGCGCCCACAAAAGCCCGGAGTCCGAACTGCTGCTCCAAGGAATATCGCTCCAGCTTTGCGTGAAACGCCTCACGATACTGCTTTTGGTAAAAATAGATCTGATGCAGCAGATTCAGCCATCCGGACCAGAATTTGGGATCGAATTCAGGATATTTTTTCCGGGTATTAACGGTATGCAGCACCTGCTTCAGAATTTTCCTTGCCCGATCCGGAACCAGCCGGTTTTTCTCCTCGTCCGGATATAAGGCATTTAGAATATCCCCGGCAATATCCGTTGCGTTTTCCCAATCCCCAAGCTGCAATGCCGCTTCTGCCAAAAAGAGTTGACACCGACGGCACTCCTCATGTCTGCCGCAGGTCTGATTCAGATTCAGCGCATTCCGGGCAGCGGTTTCCAATTCCTCCCATTCCCCGAGTTCCTTTAAAACCCCGCACAGTTCGCAGAGGCATTTTGCCGCAAGCTCCTGACATGCCGCTGACTTCCGAATGCAGGCCTGAAAGAACTCCTTTGCCTGCGCGGGATTTCCCTTTTCACAACACTGCCCCATGAGGTACAGCAACACAGGTTCCTGTTCCGGCTCGTTCCGGGTTTTCCATGACGACAGGCAAACCGATTGCCGAGTCGTTCTCTCCGATATGCTGGGCATATCTGCCTTTCAGAAACAGGAGAGAGGGGGAGGCGATGTTCAGGGGTTCGAGGTCTTTCAGAAACGATTGAAATTCCCGGAGATCGGACAAATCCGCAGGAAACCCTTGAGAATACGGGCCCCGTCCCGAAATCTCGGCCAAGACATGCTCGGCATTTGCCTGCAACGCGTCTGAAAGTTCCTCATCCGAGGGACGGAATCGCAGGGACGTGCCGGCCCAGCTATAGAAATCCGGCCCGGAATGGATCAGCCTGCTCAGAAGCGTCTCTGTCAGCCACAGAATCATGGGGAAGGAGAATGCATTGCGGAAATGCTCCCGGCCATGATTCGCGTCCCTGAAAATCTCATCAGGATTCACAGCAGATTCGAGTCCCAGAATCATCACCGCATCCGGGGTTCCGTTCTCAATTTCTTCGGAAATGAGGGCCTGGAGGCTCCTTGTCCGCGGCCGAACCGTGATCTGCCGGATGTTCTGGTCCGGGCATGCCTCATTCAGTTGCTCAACGATCTGCCCCCGAAGCGCGGCATAATTGCAGCAGGCCAGAATCAGCGAAAATCGTCCCGCAGACCATTTCACGGCTCTTTCCAAGCGGGAGAGGGCATCGTTGTAAGTTTCGTCGGGCATGGTTTATTCCTTTTACCATGAAAATGTTGGTGCGTCTGCTACAAGGATTAATGATAAGAAGGGATTTTGGGTCTTGGGATTGGAAGCTCCTTGAAACACATTTTCATCGCCGGGGTGAAAAATTTTTCATGGAAGTTTCTTATGGCATCGCCTCCGACACATTCAAAGCCTTGGCTTTCTTTAATTCCTCAAAGGCCAAGTCTCTGTGCTGCTTATCTTCTCCGGTCAGAAAGTCGGCATCGGCAATCCATTTCTCAAACACCTCTATATCAATAACCGCCTTGTTCTTACTGTGAAAAGAGATAAAAAAAGGCATATTTTCTATTAACGGAATATTCTTTTGCATCTGTATTTCTCTTCTTTTTATGAAAGCATCTCGAAATTCCAAATACCGCTTACACAGTGCGCTTCAGCGTATTTGATGGTCGAAGGGACTTATCCCCGGCTACTATTGTACTTTTTGCTTTGGCATGATGCCGGACAAACAATTTGAAAAATTGTTATCCTATGATCCGACAGCATGCGCCAGTGAAAATTCAGGTACTGTGACATATCGTAACGGCTGCATCCGGGGAGAGGATCCCCTGAAGGAAGCATTCCCCTGAGGGTTCTCATGGGATAGCGTTTTTCCCGAGTCCCTTACACCTCAAGTTTTTTTGCCCCTTTCAGCACAGGATTCACATCAAACCAGGTTCCTTCCGGTTCCCGGTATTGAACAACAAACACATTCCGCAACAACCGATGATATTTTTCATAATCATCAATCTCCTTTGTTCGGCCTACAGCCTGAAGCAGTTCCCACTCATGCCCCGGTATCGCGTCGCTCCATTCGTTCCGCAGTTCCCGGATCACATAGTCCAGACTTGCCCCGGAAATGGGCAGGGCATTCTCTTTCTCAATACAGCGTCCGAACAGGGTCAGCAGATACCGGACATGACCGCCGCTGACTCGGCACAGCCTGTCCAAAGTTTCCGGGGTGTCAAAGACTTCCGTGATGCGGTCCGCGCGCTGATTCTGATCCGCATCGGGAAAGGCACGGATCATCAGCGTCTCACGCAGCAGAGCCATGCTGTCTTGGTTTTCATTCCCGTCGCGATGACAGACCGGAATCATGGGCAGGACATGACACCTGTCATATCTGTTGGTCAGCTCTCCCCGGTCCTTGGAAAAATTCAGTTCAAAAGGAACTGTATAAACCATATGGCAGTCCGGCTTCTTCAGTTTGTCATGCCTCGTAAAAGTCTTTGAAACCGCCCTGGGAAGGAGGTTTGGGGATCAGGTCCTCAAACTCTTCGTTCAGCCGGACACCCACAGCGGCCAGGATATCCATGACCTCAAGGTTTCCCATGTTCAGTTCCGGTTGAAAGAGGACCACTGCAAATCCCTGTTCCTCCAACCCGAGTCTGAGCTTTGACAACTCGGTGGATTTTCCGCATCCCATGTGTCCGGTGAAAAGCTGGCAGGTCCGCTTATTTCGCTTGAATGAGATTTTTTGGCATATGTCCTCAACAACCTGCGCTCCCCGAACAGGCGTGAAATCAATATAATACTGCCTGTCCGTCTCGTTTGCGACATCCAAGGCCGCATCCGGTGTGCAGACATTGTAAAGGGCGATGAGATCAATTGACATGGGTTTACCTCCTTTGCACACAATTTTCGATGATCGGATCTGTTGTGATTATTGGCGACCAGCAATCCATCGTTTGAAATTCTTTTTCATACATCGTGCCGCGACACCTTCAGCCACTCATCATCCGAAAGTCTGAACGCCACAGATGAGCTGGCCACGTTCTCCATATCCGGAGCCAAGCGGACAAATTTTTGCAGCACCCTGTCATTGAGCCAGCGGGCAAAGGTGTCTGTCGCCGCTGGCCGCTCACCCCCTCGCCGCTCACCCCTCGCCTCTCACCCCTTTCAGATACGCCTCCAACCGGTTCATCCCCTCCGCGATGTTTTCCATGGAATTGCCGTAGGAGAACCGGATATAGCCTTCACCGTTCTTCCCGAAGTCGATCCCGGGCGTCACGCCCACATGGGCCTTCTCCAAGATGTCAAAGGCGAGCGCGTAGGAGTCATCCGTGATATGCTTGGCATTGGCGAACACATAGAACGCACCGGTCGGCTCCACCGTGATCCCGAACCCGATCTCCCTGAGCCGACGGATCATGAATCGCCGCCGCCTGTCATACGTCTCCCTCATCCGCGCCACATCCTCGCCTGCCTCCCTGAGCGCGGTCACCCCGGCGATCTGAACCGTCGCATTGGGAGAGATGAAGAAGTTCTGCTGAATCTTCCGGATGGGTCGGATGAATTCCTTGGGCGCGATCAGGTACCCGAGCCGGAGTCCGGTCATGGCAAAGAGCTTTGAGAATCCGTTGAACACAAAGGCATTGTCGGTAAACTCAAGAATGGAATGCTCCCTTCCCTCATACACCAATCCATGGTATATCTCATCCGAGATGACATGAGGCGCAAATTCCGCGATGGCCTTCATCCGGTTGTCTGACAACAGGTTTCCGGTGGGATTCGATGGGGAGTTGATGAACATCCCCTTGGTGTGGAGGGTGATCTTCTCCCTGATCGCCTCGGGGCGGTATTGAAATCCATCCTCCTCATACACCGGCACGGTGACCGGTTCCGCATCCATGAACCGGATGAAGTTCGGGTAGCACGCATAGTGCGGGTCCGAGATGATCACCTGATCCCCCTTTTCCAGGAGTGCCGCAAACAGGCCGAACATGACCGGCGACGTGCCTGAACCGACCACCACCTGCTCCGGATGGATGGTGACATGATAGGTGTTCAGATAATGTTCACAGATCGCCTCCCGGAGTTCGATCATCCCCATGCTGTGGGTGTAATGGGTATAACCGTCAGCAAGGGCTTTGCAGACGGCCTCCCGGACGCATGGGGGGATGTCAAAGTCCGGCTCCCCCACTTCGAGGTGAATGACGTCAATCCCCTCACGTTCCATCTCATGCGCTTTCTCAAGCACATCCATCACAATAAAAGAGGTCATCTCTTTGACTCGGTTTGAAATCATTTTTATTGCCTTTTCTCTTTTCGCTCAATCCATGTTCAAAAATCGGGAACGGGCGAGAAACCCGGCTTTTTCCCAAACGGGCCGACTTCCCAACTGCAAGAAGAAGCCGGGTTTCCTTCCTCAATCATTATTTGGTAGTCCAGCACAAGTAGTGATGAATGAGATTCAGTATCCTGACATTTGGGGGCTTCAAAGACCTACGAGGTTTCAAAAACCTCGTAGGTCTTATATACAAAAACTTATGATCAGGTACTTATTTTTGTCCTGTACACGGGCCGCGGGTACTTATGAGCAATCAGGGCATCTTCGGCGGTCTCTCTGTTTCAGGTAACGACGCGGCGGGGACAGGCATGTTTGCCAAGGCATCTGGGAAAACTTCGATCTGGGTGGCGTCACGCATCTCCTCAAGAAATGCCTTCTCGGTCTGTTTGCGTCTCTCCAGCAACATCTTGTGCCGAATGCGGGTCCTCACTTTTTTCAGCGGCGTCTTGGCGGATTCCCGCTGATCCAGCAGCTTCACAAGGAACAGCCCCATGTCGGTGGTGATGATGTCGCTGATGTCGCCCGGCTTCCCCAAGGCAAACCCCGCGGCAATCGCCTCAACATTCCAGCGGTACTTTCGGCCCTCTTGCACCCAGCCGATATCGCCGCCCTTGTACCGTGTGACCTGATCCTCGGAGTAAGTGATGGCCAGCGGGCCGAATCCCCGGACATCTTTCAGGTTCAACGCCTTCTCCCGCGCCTTGGTCATGCGGGCAAGCAATGCGGCCCGCTTCCCGCCGCTCGTCATCGAGGTCGTCTTCAGGTAAAGAAAGGCGAGACGAACTTTGGCCGGACGGGTGTAAGCGTCGGCATTCTCCTCATAATGGGCGGTGATATCCTCCTCCGTTATGACCACGCCTTCAATGCGGGGGGTCAGGTTCCACTGCTTGAATCGGCCCACCAAGAGATTGCGATAGGAGCGGACAAATTCGGGGTCCTTGTCGAGGCCCGCTTCGATGGCCTTCACAACAAAGGTCTCATAGTCAATCATCTCCTCCAAAAGCGCGCGTTTGTCGAGCTTTTTCGGACGAACGCGGCGGCGGGCCATTTCGCTTCTGAATTGTTCCGCACGGATTTCATGGGGACCGACTCTCGCAAGCAGGTCAGTATCCGGTTTCTTCACCTCTGGAGCCAGTCGAAACTGGTCCTTGGCAAAGAAGAGGAGAACGCCGAGCAGAATCAACAGACCTGCCCCAAGCAACAGGTATTTGATGACAGAACGGGATGGTTGCATCTATATTCACTTTTTCTCTCTTAAGTACTCATCAGTCGTAAGTTCTCGCAACATGCTGAAATCATTGATGCCAGAAAAACAGGCATGAAATGCTCAGTGCAATGATTTCAGGCAGTTTCCGGAATGCCTTTCAGGATTTCCAGAGAACTTATGACTGACGAGTTAAGTATTTAACGGGCGTATTTATGAGTTGGGGGAGTCCCGTGGGACTGCTGAAGACAGCCCGGCAATGAATTGCCGGGGTGAGTTGACAGAAGCCCCGTGGGGACGACCGAAACGTCTCATTGCATTTCAACAAGTCCAGTCGTCCCCACGGGACTGGACAAAGATCATGCATGTCCGACCCCGGCAATGAATTGCCGGGCCACTTTCACAAGTCCCTGCGGGACAATGATAAGGACGATCCCCCAACTTGTGAATGCGCCCGTATCTAACCATAAGTTTTTGCATATAAGAACTCCGAGGTTTTTGAAACCTCGGAGGTCTCTGATGTCCACCTTGAACGCTGTTCCAAGCGGAAATCCGGAAACGGCATATCACTAATGCTTTTTCTTATCTCCTCTGCCTATGCCTCCGCCAATAAGACCTGCGCGCAATCCGGCACGTACCTTGATCCGGGGAGCGGATTCAGTTGCCGATTGTCTGTGAGTGTTCTTTTTTTTCATTCGTTTCACCTCCTTTTGTCTGAACTGCCAGTCAGCTTCCCTCTGCTCGGTTTCCCCCTCGGTTCAGATTGGCAAATCCGAACCTTTCCCAAAAGCGGGAAAAGGAAACTTGCGGCTTCCCTCTGCTCGGTTCGGATTGACAAATCCGAACCTTTTTCCAAACAATGTAATAAAATCTGTTGCGTTTGTCAACCCAGTGATTCAAAAAAAATAGCAGGAAGATGAAGGATAAAAAAGGTCTGTGATGAGAGACAGAAGGGGGAAGATAAGGGACGAAAGCTCCACACCGTTTGACATTTCGGGCCCTTTTTGATACCAAAGGGATTGACACTCACGATTTAAAAAATCGTTTTTTGGGGCCAAAAGGGATCGACACACTAAATGGAGGCCCGTAGGGGCCGACATGTTTGTAGCTCCCCCAGCCTTTTCCGTGCAAATTGCGAATCGCATGGAACGGCTCAGACGATGGGATCCACGTTTGCCGGCACTGTCCGCGGTTTCAGGACGCAAAAAAGGCTGCTCAGTGCATCTTTGCACTCCCTTGGTTGAGCTCCCATGAACGCTTGACGCGAGCAAAAATCCGAAGCAAGGCAGCTTTGTTTGACATCCCAAGTTTTCCTTGATACCAAAGGAAATGAAGCGAACGAAGGAAAAAAACCCGGTTTCGGCTAAAGGGGGTGAAGGTCAAGGGAA
>JAOZRQ010000554.1 GCA_029940115.1 Desulfobacterales bacterium | reverse complement strand
TTCATCCGCGTTCATCTGCGGATCATGTCGGAAACCACAAAAACCGTTAGAACCAAGAATGTTCACGTCAGGATTCAAGTTCAAGCTCAAGTTCACGGGCACGTTCACAGGGCTCCCCTAAATCCATTACAATCAGAGGATAACGACAAAAACTGACTGCCCGAACTTTCAGGGCAGAATATTTGCAGGCACACAGCTTATGAAACTCAAAATAACGGAGAACAGATTGTCTATGGGTGCGGTGAAACGAAAAGCCATCTTCATGCTTCTCCTTTTCCTGCTCCTTCTGAGCGTCTCCTGTGCGTATCGCTCCACAGATGTGGCGATGCACGAGGCGGAAAGGAAAACCTTTCTTTGGAAGGCGGAATCAGAGACCGCGGTGGTTTATCTGCTTGGGTCCATCCATGTGGCAAAAGAAGACTTTTATCCGCTCGACGATGCCATTGAGACCGCGTTTGAGGCGTCCGAGAAGCTGATTCTTGAAATCCATATGGACGAGAAGACCCAGATGGAGGCGGCTCAGAAATTCAGAGCCGCTGCCTTGTACACGCCCGGCGATTCCCTGGACAAACACATCAGCAGGGAGCTGAGGGAGATGTTGGACCATTATTTGGAAGATAAGCACATTCCTAAGATATTCTATCAGCTCAAACCCTGGTTTGTCTCCATGATGGTGACCATGGGCAAATTGCAAGAACTCGGATTCAGGCCGGAGTTCGGCATAGACCGGTACTTCCAGAACAAGGCAGAGGGTGACAAGCTCATCCTCAGCATGGAAACCGTGAATGAGCAGTTGAGCCTATTCAACAGCGTTTCCGACAGCGTTCAGGAGCTGATGCTCAGAGAATCTCTTGAGACCGCGGAAAAGATGGATCAGATGATGAAGGCGGTGATGGAGGCGTGGCGGAGAGGAGACACGGAGCGGGTTGAGGCAATTCTCACCGCATCCACGCGAAAGCCCGAATATGGGCCTCTGTTTCAGGACTTCCTCGTGCGGAGAAACCGAAAAATGGCAAAAAATATTGAGGACCATCTGAAAGGCAAATCCACCTGCTTTGCGATTGCCGGCGCGCTTCATCTGGTGGGGGAGAAGGGAATCGTCCGACTGTTGCGGGACAAAGGGTATCTGGTCGAGCAGCAATGATGGGCTCCGCCGCCAACACGGATGAAAGTCCAGACATGTGGCCCTGAACGTGAACCTGAACGTGAGAAAAATCATTGAGAAGCATAACGGAAAAATCAGAGTGGAAAACGAACCAGGTAAGATATCGGCTTTCAGGAAGGAGGTTTTCAGATGCCTGCAAAAACAAAACCGTTTAACAAGTACACCTTGGCCCAAGCTTATGAATTTTTGCATCTGACCCGGTTGACGCCATGGGACATTCAGTTCAGCCCAATCGAACCGACTTCTTTCTTTCATGAAGCATTAAAACGATTGGAGGCATTTGACGTGGCCTTTGGCGAGCGGGGAAAAGAGGTGCTGATTGACGTGATTTTGCAGGAAGCGTTAAGTCGCCGGACAAAATTGAAAGTCTGGAAAGAGGTCTCCCTGAAAACAGAGACGTTGAGCGGTCGCAGTGAATATGTGTTCGCACAACGCATTGACATTCTCACACATCCATTTGTGTGTCTGGCAGAAGCCAAAAAAGATGACTTTGAGAAAGGCTTGGCCCAATGCCTGCTCGGCATGAAAGCCTGCCAAATGGTCAATCTGAGATCTGATATCCGCGTTGAGATTCATGGCATTGTCACCAATGCGATCGGATGGCGTTTCTATAAACTGACTCTCGATGATGAGGTCTGTGAGTCTCCGTTTTACAGCTTTCAGACGCAGATGCCCACGTTGTTCGGGATTTTGGATGCCATTTTTGAGACCTGTGAAAAAAACTTGCCCTGAAAAAACCAACTTGCAAATGCGCCCGAGGAGAACAACATGAAAGCCATAATTTCAGTTATTGCCATTTTCTGTTTCATTCTGACGGCGGCCCTGTGCACAGAGGCTGCCGAGACCCTGAAAATCGCGGCTATTTTTGCAAAAACCGGGAAAGCCTCTAAATCAGGTTCAGACTTTTTCCAGGCCGTCCGGTTTACTGTTGAAGGAATCAATCAACAGGGCGGCTTACTTGGGAAACAGATGGAACTGATCGAATTTGACAACAAAACCACAGCCATTGACTCGAAATTAGCGGCCCAAAATGCCGTGAAAGCGGGGGTGGTTGCCGTAATCGGCACTTCTTGGAGTTCCCATTCCCTGGCAATGGCCTCGGTGCTCCAAGCCGCTAAAATTCCCATGATTTCTCCCTTTTCAACAAATCCTGAAGTGACGCTTGTGGGGGATCATATCTTTCGCGTCTGCTTTATTGACTCGTTCCAGGGAGCGGTCATGGCCAATTTTGCCATACATGACCTCGGGGCCAAAACAGCGGTGGTGCTCACCAATACCAATAGCAGTTACAGTGTGGAACTGGCTAAAGTTTTTATTCAACACTTCCGAAGTCATGGGGGAAAATTTTTCTGGGAAGGGGATTATCTTGATGAGGAAACGAATTTCAGCTTTTTACTGGAAAAAATTGAAAATCTTCAGCCTGATGTATGCTTTGTCCCGGGGTATCAGAGAGATTCCGCTTTTATCATCAGACAGGCCCGGAAAATGGGATTGTCATCAACTTTTCTCGGAGGAGATGGCTGGGACATTGACATGTACAATTATGCGGGAGAAGAACTTGACGGTAGTTACTCCACAGAACACTGGCACCGGCAAATCCCTGACAAGACAAGTCAGGATTTTGCGAAAACCTATGAAAAAAAATATGGAAAAGTGAACCCCAGGCATGCCTCATCTTATGATGTGGTTTCTCTTCTCGCGGATGCCATAGGCCGGGCAAACTCTTCAGACCCGGGCCGTATTCGGGACGCGATCGCGGCCACCAAGAATTTTCAAGGCGTCACAGGAAACATCACCATGGATCAGAACGGAGATCCGGTGAAGTCCGCGGTGATTCTCAAATTTGACAAGGGAACCGCTGTTTATGTGAAGACGGTTGAGCCGTTGGAAGGGTTATACCCAAATTGAGCGATTCTTTGCGTTGAACATGATTCCTGCCCTGAGAATTCAGGGGCTCATCGTTTTTCAAGCTTTCACCCATTGGCTGAAATGGGCAGCCCCTTGGGTCTCAGAATGTCAGCCAGTTTTGCTGACAAGAATCGCTCAATTTAGGTTATAGATACCGCATACAATCTTTCCGGAACCCAGAACCCAGAAAAATCTGAAACCAGGACAATCGGAGCCTTACCATGAAAAATGCAGCATCTCTTTTTATGATCTTCCTGTTTCTTTGCCCGCATCCCTCTTTTGCAGATCAGGATATCGTCATTCAATGGGCAAAGAAGCGGATCACCCTGACCGGCTACACGAGGAGCAAGACCACCGCCACCGTATCTTCGGAGGTTTCGGGAAAGCTGATCCGAGTCAATTACGATGTGGCGCAGGTCATTGGCGAGAAACCGTTTTTTGAGATAGACAGCACGTTTGTCAACTTTCAAATCGAAAGCACCCGGCATTCCCTGAAGAAATTGAAGGTGGCCCGGCAGAAGATGAGTTCCCAAGCCGCTTATCTGAAAAAGGAGTTCAGCAGAATTGACCAGCTCCACAAAGGGGACAGAGCCACGGAGGTGAGGCGGGATGCGGCGGAAGAGGAGTTGAAGCAGGCGAGATTTGAGACGAAGTCACTTGATATAGAGAAGGCGGTGTTGGATACCACGTTGAAAGAGCTTCAGGAGCGCAAAGGCCGCCACCATATCTATGCCTCCAAGGGGTGGATTGTGGTGAAGAAGCGGGTTGAGGCGGGTGAGATTGTGGCCCAGAGCATGCCCCTGGCAGAGGTCGGGGACTATGGGAACTTGGTGGTGCCGCTGGCGGTCTCCGGAGATGAACTGTCAGCCATCAGGAGACTGCCGGAGGAGTTTGATGCCCAGCTTGAGGGAGAGCCGGTAAAGGCGTCCATCAACTGGGTCAATCCCGAATTTAACGAGCAGACCAGAAAACTGAGCATTGAGGTGGCCTTGGCCGGTTACGAAGGCGAGAAGCGGGGTGGACTTCGCTTTTCCATGCCGATTGAAATCAAAACAGAGGGGCTGTTTGTCCCCAAGGCCGCAGTGACCAACCGCTATGACAATCCCAGAGTGACCCTGAAGGAGACAGGGAAGACCATCAATGTCATGGTTCTGGGGGAGACCGATGACGGGCTTATCATTGCCGAGGATGCGGGACTTGCCCCGGGGGTGGCCCTGAAAAGGATGAAGAATGAAGGATGAAGTTTGAAGGATGAAGTTTGAAGGATGAAGGCCGCTCTTCAATGATCTGGTTCGGATTGGCAAATCCGAACCGAGCATGACAATCAAAGTGCGCCTTCATGTCGGCAATGACATCCGGTTCCACCGCGTATGTTGCCCTGCCGATGAGTGACTTGGGAAACAGC
>JAOZRQ010000553.1 GCA_029940115.1 Desulfobacterales bacterium | reverse complement strand
GAGCTTGAACTTGAATCCTGACGTGAACATTCGTTCACGTGCACGTTCACGTTCACGTGCACGTTCAAGTTTAAGGCTCCCCTAAACCCGTTATAATCAGTGAAATTTCAAACAGGGTCCAAAGAAACCAAGTTTTCCAAAAAACTTAGCTTCTCTCTTGGGCAAACATTATTTTACATATAGGTGACATCATGATGCAGAGAGGAAGATTTGAAGGGATTATTCCGTTTGTCATTCTGTTCATACTATTGTTTCTTGTTCACAGCAAGCTCTATGATTTGCTGTCATATCTGTATGACAAGATAAAGGCTCGGTTTCGGAAGATGTTTCCGCCAAAGCCGAAACAGAAGGCGGTTTCGGAAGATAGCCTGCAAAAATAGCGATTGCAGACAACCAGCCCCCATCATTCATGCGGCCCTGTCATTCGCAAGGATGAAGGCTTGATCTGTGTGGATTCGGATCGTGGGTGGGCCTCTCCCCACTGCCATTAAGTTAAGGCTGGAACATTGTGCGGCTCCCGCCTCCGGCATCCGACTGCCGTGATGTCACCGGAGATCACCGCCGAACTGTCAGGGCATTTTTCTCTCAACTTAATGGATAGTGGGGCTTTCCGCCCATACGCATCCATCCAAGGCCCCCGGAACGGGCAGGCCGTGGATTTCAGAGACTGCGGACAGGGGGAGAAGCAGGCCATCCCTTTCAGCCGGGAGATTGATCTCCCGGCGAACGGACTAAGGCGAAAACCCATCCTCTCCGCCCAAGTCAGCACTGTATCCGCCAGCGTTGTAAAACTGAATCATCCGCAACATCTCGTTCAGGGATATCCGCCAATCTTGGGGCGCATAGTCCGAATCATGGGGCTCGCAGGTCTCCGTGGTTCCGGTTTTCAGTTCATATCCGTCTTCCACATCTGGATCGCCACAGTAATATGAGCCATTGTTATAGATCTGAATCACACGGAGCAGCTCCGAAAGGTTGATCTTGTTGTCCCGGGGATTGAAATCCGCGCGGTGATGTCTCTTCCCGGTGTCCGGTAGATCATCTTTCTGGACGACCCGAACGCTCTCCGAACAAAGGGCCTCACCTTGGGTCTTGCCAACGCACACCCGATAATAGGAGGTTCCCGGAAGGGGAATGTCATCGGTGTAAGCGGTCACCATGGCGTCAGTTCCCTGCCAGAGATATCCGTCTTGTGAATATTCGGGATCCGGCAAGGTGTCCCTGAGAAGCGTATAAGATTCAAAATAGCTTCCTGAATACGCCGTCCAGCTCAGGAAAACATTCTGCTCCGTATCCATGGTAAACGACAGAACAGGCGGCTGGTCGCTGCAATTCAGGGTGTCCCATTCCCATGCGTTCATTCCGCCGGCATCATATATGGCGGTGAACCTTTTGGAATCAAGGAAGTTGGCGGCCTGATCGCTTCGGTTGCCGCTTCTGCAAACCACTAAGATATCTGCGTCTGTGGGCAGTTCCGCATATTTCTCCTCAAGCACCCCTGAATTCCAAGGATAATTGACAGAACCGGGGATATGCCCGTAGCTCCCGCAGAACTCCTCCGGCTCTCTCACGTCTATGATGATCAGGTCCGGATGCGTGTCAATCATCTCTTTGGCCGCCTGGGGCGTGATATCCGTATGCGTGGCAGAGGCTTCGAGATGAGTGACGTGGATGATGCAGGTGTCCGCCGATTGGGCACCTGCGCCGTCGCTGACTGTCAGCCGGAAGGTCAGGGACTCTCCTTCTGGAGAGACATCAGGGGCACCAAAGGTGGGCTGTTCGCGGAAAGCGGATAGGGACACCCGGGTGCCGACGATCTGTTCCCACTGATAGGAAATTGGATCACCATCTGGATCATAGGAACCGGAACCATCCAGAGTGACCGTGTCCCCTTCTGGCACCTCCTGATCATTTCCCGCCTGGGCTATGGGGGGTGCGTTTGGATAGATGACCGCTGTCACTTCGTATCCTTCTGAATTGAGCGCGGATAGCATTTTCTCCGCATCGGTCTTTGTGTCATCATAGGTCACCTCGGTGACGAGATCCGCCCCGTTCACCTCAACCGTTTCCACGCCGTCAATCGCCTTGAGGATAGAACTTATCCTCTCCGCCGCGCCTCAAGTGCCGCATCCGGGAATCGTGAGCTGAACGATCCGCATTGTTGCCGATGCGGACGCATACATAGACAGAGTGAAAAAAATTGCAAGCATGAGACTGGCCACCAGCCTTGACTTTTTCATCATGTTCACCTCTTTTTTTGTTTTCCATTCAAGTATCTGGAGGATGCCAGCCCGCCATCACCCAATAACTTCGGACCTCCAAAGCGTCGTCACCAGCGGTTATTGCCGGTGGTCATCACCGGCGGTCATTGTGCGCCTGCGAGGATGCACAACCGGCGGATCACGTCGGCCAGTGTCGGAGCCTCCGGTATGCTTGACGAGGCAGAGCCTCGTCACTAGTGGGAGTTATGTTCAGAAATGCCCGAGCTTCCCGGCTGTCGCGATTCCCTCGGCCTTGCAGAGTTCCAGCGCGTCCTCACTGAACCCGCCCAGGGAGAGGAAGGCCGGCAGGACTTTCTTGTCGGGATTCTGCTCCGAGAAGATGGCCACCTTCTCCGTGAAGTCCTCGACCACGGTCCTGCCGACCGGGGTCTTCCACTTCTTCACCTCGACCACGGCCACCCGGCCGCAGGCCGACTCGGCAACCACGTCGAGATCCGTCCGCTTCCCGTCCTCCCGCAGGAGCGGCACACGGCACTTCGACGACACGATGTTCAGCCGGGTTTTGTCCCCGACGCCATCAAAGAAGTCGGAGAGGGCGAACCGCTTTCTGCTTCTGAACGCGGACGCGAGTTGGATCTCGGCCACTTTGCCGGTGAGATTGTTCAGCGCACCCTGAAGTCGGTTCTTCTCCCCTCTCAGCCCTTCAATCTTCTCACGGAACTCCCTCGCCAAGTCCGGCGGTTCTGGCGAGAACCCGGCGATTTCCTGCTCGAAACGGCTCCGCAGGACCAGGTTCAGCGTGCCGTCCCGCAGGCCTTGGAACTGGATGTCCGAGCTTCCCCATTCGATCACATCCGCCTCCACGAGGAGGTTCAGACGCTTCCGGATTTCGTCCGCGCTGATATCCAGGGGGAGGGTCTTCTTCAGATCCTCCGGGGTCCAGTACCGGTCCGAATTTCTGCTGAGATGCAGGAGGATCATCTTCGCGTGCCGGTCATTAATTCTTGACAGGGTGAGCTGGATATATTCCCCCCACGTCCTTGACATCTCCGAACGGCGGTCCCGTATCTCGTAATCCGCGGTCTCCGCCACCCCTTCCGCGGTGGTGAGGTCCCTGCCCGGACAGTTGCTCTGGATCACGCAGGAGATGAAGAACGGATCCGACATGCAGATATCGTTGATCAGCAATGCCGTCTCGTTCGTGACCGGCTCGCCGAAGTGCGCCGCGTATCTGTAAACCGCCTCCAGCCCCTTCTCCGGCATGAGATACGGATCCATGTAAATTTCGGAGAGGCGCCCCGCTTCCAAGTACTTCCCGGCAATGTCAATGAGCCAGCTCACATAAGACCCGGTCACCAGCATAGGGGCTATCTTGGACTCGGAGAGCGAATGAAAGCTCCCCGGCAGAGTCTCAATCGGACCGGTCTGATAATTCGGGTCTGGATATACATATTTGGCCAAGTTCTGGAATTCGTCAATGATCACCAGAAACCGCGTTTTCAGAACCGAGGCATACTGATGCGGGGCCGCATAGGCGGTCTCCCACATCAGATCATGCCGGCGCATCCCCTCATCCCGGATGAGCGATTCGACATCCTCGACCAGGGGGCTGACGGATTTTGTCACCCCGTACTCCCTTATCCTTTCAAGGGAAAGCGGTCTGTCGACCAGTGAGGGTTCCCTCTCCAGAAAGGAGATGTACTGCGAGGCAAAAGCACGATAGTATCTGAGGGCAAGGTGGGGATACCAGATATTGCTCTCCGGAATGTCGAGATAGAACGGGATCACCTCCCCGTTCTCACTCCACAACTGATTGAAGATGCGCTGCACAAACGAGGTCTTCCCGCTCTTCCGCCGGGCCAGGATCACCCTGGACTTGGAGAGCCTCTTAGGAATGTTGGCGATCCATCTGTTGAAATTTGCGAATTCTTTCTCCCGGCCCACAAGCAGGTCCGGTTCCCCGATCTTCTCCTCCAAAGGATATTGCATGTCCGCCCTCCTGTCTTATGATTGGTTGGTTGTCGGTTGATTGTTGGCCACTCACAACCAGCAACCGGCCACAAACCACCGACCAACTGGCCACAAACCGACCAAATGGCCATAAACCACCGACCACAACCAACTGACAACACCCGTATCATAAGTCGTCTGACAGTGTTTGTCAAGTGCAAGCGCAAAAAAAACTGACTCAAGTTTCGCACCCCTATATGAGCCCATTTTTCAAGGGTTTCAGGAGATGGTCGACCTCGAAAACCCACTTTTT
>JAOZRQ010000094.1:4259-16360 GCA_029940115.1 Desulfobacterales bacterium | reverse complement strand
CTATGGGGGAACTTATAAATATTTACAATACACAGGATAACAAATACCAACGAGCATTGGATTTATACATCACTCTCTCGGATGAAAAAGAAAAAGCGCATCAATGGCTTCGCGGATGCGTTGAAAAACTCACCTCACGCTCTCTTTTTGTTGATGCCGGAGCAGGTGAGGGTGGGACAACGGCTTTCCTGTCCAATTGGTTTGAACAAGTGATTGCCATCGAACCCAGCCAGTCTCTTCGGGCGGAACTGAAAAAGAAGTGTCCTGATATCGAAGTTCTGCCTGACAAAATTTCGGATGCTTTGCTTCCGTATGATTCAGCAGATATGGTACTCTGCTCGCATGTACTTTATTATATTCCTCATGACCAATGGATGGCGAATTTGAAAAAGATGGCTTCGTGGGTGTCGGAGAGTGGGATATTAGTAGTGATGCTTGCCCATTATGAACGCTCCGAATTCTCGAAGTTATACGATCATTTCTACCAACGACAATTCAACTTGGACAAACTCGCCGAATCCTTTCAGAGTCAGTACAATGATCAGTATGAGGTGAATATGGAGACGGTCCCCGCGACATTCAAAACAGATAGCTTTGACGCTGCCTATACGATTGCGGAATGGATTCTCAACGACTTTCCGGGATCGGATATTCCCCACCGACGCGATCTCAAAGCGTATGTTTACACACGATTCTCTCTTCCGGAAGGAGGATTTTACTGTGCTTGTGACCAAAGTTTTCTCCAGATTCGCCGACGATAAAGTTCTCCTTGTTTCCAAATGGGTGCAGTTCGTATTATTCCAAAACTGACCATCAGAATTGCAACATCCAATAATATCAGCATGTTACAAATTTGCTGGCAAAAAGAGCGATTTGAGCAAGATGCAATGTAACTTGTTGAAATTACATGGTTTACTCAACAATTACTTAGAAGTTTGGAATTACACGAACTGCACCCTTTCCAAATCAGAATGGACGGACAAACCGTTTGCTGAGGAATCCGTGTTCATGTTTATCGAACGGACGGAAAAAAATATGTTTCTAATTGTTATAATCTTAAATCTTAAAACAGAAGGAGGATGTTATGAAAAAGGTATGCGTAAAATGATGTGTCTGTTATGTTATAATCGTTATAATCTTAAATCTTAAAACAGGAAGGAGGATCTTATGAAAAACGTATGCGTAACAATGATGTGTCTCTTTATCATGGCGTTGTGCCCGGGGCAGGGACTTGCCAAAGAACCGCTTCAGCCCATGACGATTCAATTGGACTGGGTGACGAATGTCGCGTTTGCCGGTATTCTGGCGGCAAAAGATCGGGGGCGGTATCGGGAGGCGGGAATCGATCTGACGATCAGAGGAACGGAATCAGGGCTGTCACCAATTGACGCGGTGCTTGCCGGAAAGGCTCAGATCGGTGTGGCCGAAGGCGCTGAAATCATAGAAGCTATGGCAAAAGGGCAAAAGGTCAGAGCAATTGCAACTCATTTTCAGAGATCGCCGTACTGCCTGATCAGTAAAGAATCGTCGGGAATCACGGTGCCTGACCAACTGACCGGAAAAAGGATCGGAATATCTCCGTATGACACAACATTGATGCTTAAAATTGTTCTGGCCAATCAGGCAGTGGCATTCAAAGATATCGTGCTTGTTCGGATAGAGAATCTTCAGCCCTTTATTAATGATGAGATCGATGTTTGCCAAGGATATATGAGTAATGAATTACTGACTCTGAGAGACCAGGGACATAAGGTTGCATACATCCCCGCGTTCAACTACGGTTATGATTTTTACTCGTCTGTATGCTTTGTGACAGATGCCATGATTCAGAAACAACCGGAACTTATCCGGAAGTTTCTGGAAGTGTCACTTCGGGGATGGGAAGAGGCATTCAAAAATCCGGCAACGACGGCCCAGGTCGTTGTGGAGAAATATTATCCCGAAGGCTCAGTTCCGCACGAGACAGAATCGCTGAAGATTCTCAAGTTCGTGGCCAAGCTGGGAGAGGGCAGGAAATATCTCGGATGGATGGAAGAAGAATACTGGGCAAAAGGGGTTGATATCCTGCACAAGTTTAAGCATATTGAGAAAAAAATCCCTGCAAAAGATCTTTTTACGCTGGAATTTCTGAGGAATATTTATTTCATGAAGAAAAAATAAGGCACTCGGAAAATAACGCATTCTCCCATTGAGCAGACACCCCCTCAATGGGGTGTCTTTCCATCATGAACCGCGGATGAACGCGGATGAACGCAGACGGCCTGCGTGCCGGGCAGGGTGCGGGCCCATCCGCGTCCATCCGCGGTTTGTCCATGGGCATGTCCCGGCAGGCTGGCCTTCAGGATCGTGACTGTCTGAAATCACAGGCAACCACAAAATCCGTTAGAATCAGAAACGTGAACGTGCCCGTGAACATGAACCTGCCCGCGATTGAATGCCCACCTTCGGGCCCACGTTCGGATCCACGTTCAGGTTCAGGCATAAGTTCACGTTCACGTTCACGGGCTCCCCAAATCCGTTATAATCAGCAAACTTCTTTCTTGGTTATCGGCTTACGCATTGCAATGTGGACCCTGCTAAAATGGGTAATCTTACAGACTCCGGGTAAACCGAAATTGTAACTGTCTGATTACTCAATATAAGCAGAGGAAACGAAAAAACGCTTTGAGGAAACAACAACTGAAAAAAAGAAAGTAGAGATGATGAAATATGAAATTGACAAATGGCTCAATTCAAGATCGTTGATTCCGGGCAGTACGCTCTCTGAAATATATCAGGGGGTTGACATAAAAGCTGAGATGGAAATACGTCCCAAAGAAGTTGTCAGGCACACGGTCTCCTGTGACAAACATATCACTATCCCGGAAGAAATCCGGGCATCCTACCGGCAGATAGGACGACCCACACCTTTATATCGGGCAAGAAGGCTGGAAGCTCATCTTGATACCGATAACAAGATATTCTTTAAAAGGGAAGATATGCTTCCGAACGGAAGCTTTAAAATCAATGTGATACTTCCACAGATTTATTATGGGAAAACCGAAGGCAGGGAGCGGGCAGTCGTGGAAACCAGTGCCGGACATGTGGGCGTGGCCGCGGCATTTGCCTCATCTTTGTATGACCTGAAATGTCTGGTGTTTATGACAGACAGATCCTACCTGAAAAAACCTTACAGGAGGTACATGATGGAGTTGTACGGCGCGAAAGTGCTGTCATCTCCGAGCCGGTTTACCGAGATCGGCCGGCAGATGTTCACAGGTGAGATACAGGGTTCGATATCAAAGGCGTCGGCAGAAGTTACGGAGCTTGTCAGAAAGGACCGTAAAAGTTTCAAAGTGTCCGGGAGTTTCTCCGATCAGACCCTGACGTATAATTCGCTTGTGGGGCTTGAAGCAATGAGCCAGTTGGAAGAAGTGACAGGCTCCCGATATCCGGATATCCTGATATGCTGCATCGGCGGCGGTGCCAGTTTCGGGGGGCTGGCAGTTCCGTTCTTATCCGAGGATGACGGTGAGATGAAAATCATCGCTGTCGAATCCGAAAAGGTCCCGAGTCTGACAAAAGGAAAATATGTTTATGATTATAAAAATGCTTCAAAAAACGGTCTCAGGATAAAGATGTTCTCATTAGGCTGTGATTTCAAGCTCTCGAACAATTATGGGATGGGCCTGACCTTTCACGGGGCCTCACCGATTGTTTCATATTTTGTGAATGAAAAAAGAATCATGCCGGTGGCAATTAACGAAGCAGCGGCCATTGAAGCGATGAAGATAATCGCAAAAACTGAAGGGATGGTTATCTCGCCTGAAAGCTCGTTTGCCATTGCTCAGTTAATCAGAGAAGTTAAGACAACTTCAAAGAAAGTCATATTAGGCTGCATCACAGGAAACGGATTGTTGGATTTGGCTTCCTTGTCACAAGACGAGGTTAAAAAGGAGGGTTAATGGAAAAAAAACTGATTGCTGTTTTCGGAAGTTCCGATGTGACACCTCAGGATGAAGCTTATGAAATCGGAATTCAGGTTGGCAGATTATTAGCCGAACGCGGGTACGGGGTACTCAACGGAGGATATGCCGGTATTATGGAGGCCTCAAGCAAAGGGGCAAAAAGCTGCGGCGGCCATACTGTCGGCATCACCACAAAAGATATAGACAGGCGTCCCCCTAACCCTTATAATGATGAGGTTGTCCCGGCCGGCAGATTGATTGAGCGGATAGATGAATTGGTTTCACGGGCAGACGGATTTATCGTGGCCCAGGGAGGTGTGGGTACCTTATGTGAGATGTTTTTGGCATGGAATCTGAACCTGCTCGGGATAGATAAGACCCCGATTGTTTTATTGGGCGACTATTGGAATAATGTATTATCCGCATTGGCTGAGAATATAATGATCACCCCCGAAGAGCATTTGATCCATCTGAAGGTTGCAGAAACACCTTCCGAGGCGGTGGATATGATTTGTGACTATTTTGACTGATGAGTCAGGAATCCCGTGAACGTGAATTTGAATTCCTCACCAATCGGGGACCTGACCATCTTCCTGCTTGTGTGCAAAGCAAAATTGATTCTTTCACTTTCAAACGGAGCCAAGTAAAAAAGAATCCGATGGGAGAGAATAATCATGTTTTTGGGAGAAAATAATCATGTTTTTGGAACTTTGCCTGTTATCATTAGGACTGCATGTCGGGTCAGAGCTTTACAAAAAAATCAGGAACGCAGATAAAACAAAAATCAGAAACAGGATAAATGAGATAACCCTGTCGGCTCGGTCTTCCATGGAAGGAGATCGCCGGAATGAAGGGAATACGCCGCCTGAAGGATACACCCTGCTCAGAACTTCTTCCGCAAATGGCGAAGAAAATTTAACTGATTCCCGGCATGCTGATGAACACTTGGCTTCAACACGCGCCAATCAATTCAGCAATGCCCAGATTGATAATCATCTGACGGTTACTTCGGTCTCCATGGCCCTGACAGCGGCAGGAAAAATGGTTTATCCCCCGCTTGCTCCGCTCGGCCTTCTCGGACTTGTTTATCCTCTTTCAGGTATGATGAAAAGAGCTTATGAAGGGCTGTTTAAAGAACACAAAGTAAATCTGGAAGTCTTGAATTCTATTCTCTTATCCGGAATGATTCTCACAGGATATTACTTTACGAGTTGTCTTGTTTTCTGGCTTTATTATGTCAGTTTGAAACTTCTGAACAAAATTGAAGACAACACCAGACAAAATCTTGTCGATATTTTTGAAAACCAGCCGCGTTCGGCCTGGATCGTCAGAAACGGCACAGAGGTTGAAGTTCCTTTTGATTCATTGCAGGCAGGCGATGTTGTGGCGGTCAAGGCCGGAGAGACCATTCCCGCCGACGGTGTCATCACAGAGGGGATTGCATCCATAGACCAGCACATTCTCACCGGAGAATCCCAGCCCTTGGAAAAAGGTCCGGGCGAACCGGTATTCGCATCAACCGTTGTGCTGGCAGGCAGAATCTGTATCAGAGTTGAAAAATCAGGACAAGATACAGTTGTGGCAAATATTGCGGACATATTGATCCGCACAGTTGATTTCAAGACCACCGTTCAGTCAAAAGGAGAAAGAATTGCGGACCGGGCAGTGTTGCCCACGCTGGCATCAGGCGTGGCAGCATTCCCTCTGACAGGACCGGTCGGCGCGCTGGCTGTTCTGAATTCCTATATCGGAGCGGATGTACGCATCCTGGCACCTCTGAGCACACTCAACTTTCTTAAAACCGCTTCCCGGGACGGCATTCTGATCAAAGACGGACGCGCCTTGGAATTGCTGGTCGGAACAGACACAGTCGTTTTTGACAAAACAGGGACGCTTACCTTGGAACAGCCTCATGTCCGGAAAATCCATGCCTGTGACGGATACAAAGAAACCCAAGTGCTGAAATATGCGGCAATGGCTGAAAACAGGCAGACTCATCCCATTGCCAGAGCCATTCTTGAAAAAGCGGACGAGTGTGAAATACATCCCGGGGATATTGATGACGCGAGGTATGAAGTCGGCTACGGAATCAGAGTGAGATTTGCTGACACACTTATCCGCGTCGGAAGTACACGGTTTATGGAAATGGAAGGAATAGAAATTCCCGGAAAGACAAACGACCTCATGCACTGCTGCCATGACAACGGACATTCCCTTGTCATGGTGTCAGAAGGGAAACACATTGCCGGTGCAATCGAACTGCATTCGACCGTCCGTCCCGAGGTCAGAGATATCATCACCCGATTGAGGAAACGAGGGAAGTCCATGTATATCATCACCGGAGACCATGAAAAACCTGCCCGGATGCTGGCTGAAGACTTGGGAATCGAGAATTGTTTCGCTGAAACCTTCCCGGAACAGAAAGCTGAGATTATCGGAGAGCTTCAGAAACAAGGGCGGTCTGTATGTTTTATCGGAGATGGCATCAATGACTCTGTCGCAATGAAAAAAGCCCATGTGTCTGTTTCCCTGCGCGGCGCGTCAACCGTGGCAACGGACACGGCCAACATCATACTGATGGACGGAACCCTGAATCATCTCGACAGGCTGTTCGGATTGGCCCAAGATTTCAACAGAAATGTGAACACATCTCTGGCAATGACAATTGTGCCGGGACTTATAAACATCGGCTGTGTATTTCTTCTGCACACCGGAATCTACTTTTCGGTTATAATTGGTTTCCTGGCTCTGCCTGTGGGTGTGGCAAACTCGTTTCTGCCGCTGATGAAGAATGAAAAAAAGAGTTGAACTGTCTGAGACTGATGAACGCGGAAAAACGCTGATAATACTTGGCCTGCTTTATAATTTCTGATTATAACGGATTTAGGGGAGCCCGTGAACTTTTGAACTTGAACTTATACCTGAACTTGCCCGTAAATGAATGTTCACGTCCGGGTTCACGTTCACGTTCACGTTCACGTTCACGTTCAAGTTCACGTTCACGGACAGAGCGACCTCCCCGAAAAGGGATAGATATCTTATGACTTCAACGGAACCTGTTCAGCAAAAGAACATATCATCAGACGCTGATTTATTTCCGGACTGGATAACATATCAGAACGACATGTTGCATCTCGAAGGCGTCGCGTGTGACCGGTTTGTGCGTGAGTTCGGAACACCTGTCACGATATTCTCCGGGAATCGTCTTGCCAGCAATGCCGACGCGATCCGAAACGCGTTCAGAACATACAATCCTGATGCAGTGATCGCGTATGCGTATAAAGTCTGCTATCTCCGGGAGATAGCGAACATATTTGTCAAGCAGAACTTATATGCGGAAGTGATGTCGCGGCTGGAATATGATCTGGCTGCAAACGCGGGATTTCCTCCGGAACAGACCATCATCAACGGGATCGGAAAAACCGAACAGGAAATAAGACGTGTACTTGGGGGCAACACCTTTTTAATCAATGCAGATTCAATATCTGATCTTAAACAGGTGAATCAGGTTGCTTCGGATCTTGGCATATGTGCGCGTGTGGGTATCCGGGTCTCTCCGTCGGCAGATGATCCCACATTCCGAATAGCCGGGAAACTCGGATCGGACATAGACGCGGGAGATGCGATACGGATAATCAGGGCCGCCAGAGATATGCCGCATATTGACCTTGCAGGGCTGCATGTTCATAGTTATTCACGCGAGACGACCCCTGAACTCCACCGGCAGGTATCGGAAAAGATGCGTGATTTCATCTCTGAATTATCAGACTCAGAAGATATTCTCTTCCGATTGGTTGATATCGGAGGAGGCTTTTCTTCCCGATATACAATGGAACGGCAAGGGTATTCCATTGAAGATTTTGCAAGAAACATCGCGGTTCCCCTCACATTCCCGGATCACAGCCCCCGGTTAGTTGTTGAGCCCGGAACATTTCTTGTATGTGACGCAGCCATAACCTTGACAAGGGTTTTGGCCGAAAAGACCAATGCCGGGAAGAAATGGCTGATCATTGACGCGGGTACGAATGTTCTCTCACCTTTTCCCGGCAATTACGAAGTTCATCCGATGATCGGATCCGCATCCTCCTCTGTTTGTCATTTCGGTGTCTCAGATGGTCTCTGTACACCGCTTATGATTCAGGAAGAGGCTGTGCTTCCTGACACGATAAAACAAGGCGATGTCCTCGCTGTCCTGAATTGCGGGGCATATACGATTTCAAGCGGCGCAAACTGGGGGTATCCGCTTTGGCCTGTCATACTTTTGAATGACGGGCAGACAGAGGTGATCTTTGGGGCGGAACATGTTGCCAAACTCATAAAAATCATGTATGGGCAGAATCACACTTTAAGAGGTGACCATTGACAAACCAATCATTCATTCAAAACATACCTGTGGCGATCATCGGGATGGCATGCTTCTTTCCGAAGGCCTCAGGACTCAGAGAATACTGGCGATTGATCTTCCGCGGGGAAGACGCGATCACAGACGTTCCGGAGACCCACTGGTCCCCGGAAGATTATTTTGACGAAGATCCGAAAAAGCCGGATCATGTCTATTGCAAACGGGGCGGATTTCTCTCTCCGGTCTCGTTTGATCCTTCGGAATTCGGCATTCCGCCGTCTTCTCTCGAGGCGACCGACACCTCTCAGCTTCTCGGGCTGCTTGCCGCAAAGATGGCCATTGAGGATGCGGGTTATGGAGACGGCCGGGAATTTGACCGGGACAAGACCAGCGTCATCCTCGGGGCAACCGGAACCCAGGAGCTGGTCATCCCGCTCGGCGCAAGACTCGGGCATCCCAAGTGGCGGCGGGCACTTCATGACGCGGGGGTCCCGCCGGCGCCGGCCAAGGAGGTGATGGAGCGCATCTCGGATGCGTATGTCCCGTGGCAGGAGAACTCCTTTCCCGGACTTCTCGGAAATGTCATTGCCGGCAGGATCTGCAACCGCCTGGATCTCGGCGGCACAAACTGCGTGGTGGACGCGGCGTGTGCCAGCTCCCTGAGCGCGCTTCACACGGCCCTCATGGAACTAATCACGGGTCGCTCCGACATGGCGATCACCGGCGGCGTGGATGCCCTGAATGACATCTTCATGCACACCTGTTTTTCCAAGACCCTGATACTCTCCCCCACCGGAGACGCCCGGCCCTTCTCAAAAGATGCGGACGGCACGGTCCTCGGAGAGGGGATCGGGATGCTCGTCCTGAAACGGCTTGAAGACGCCGAGAGAGACGCTGACCGGATATATGCCGTGATAAAGGCCCTCGGGTCCTCGAGTGACGGGAAATCGCAGAGCATCTATGCACCAAGAGCCGAAGGACAGGCCAAGGCGCTTCGCATGGCATATCAGACCGGAAATGTGGAACCCGAGACGGTTGAGCTGATCGAGGCCCACGGAACCGGCACCAAGGTCGGAGACAAGGTGGAGCTTGAAGCCTTGAACCAGGTGTTCCAAGCAGGGCGTCCTTCGACAAGCTCAGGAACCGGGACGTCCTTCGACAAGCTCAGGAACCGGGGCGAGGGGCGTCCTTCGACAAGCTCAGGAACCGGGGCGAGGGGCGTCCTTCGACAAGCTCAGGAACCGGGGCGAGGGGTGATGAGCCTTCATCCTTCATCCTTCAGAAAGTGTGCCATCGGGTCCGTGAAGTCCGTGATCGGCCACACCAAGGCGGCTGCCGGCGCGGCCGGTCTGATCAGAGCCGCCCTTTCCCTTTATCACAAGGTGTTTCCGCCCACGCTGAAGGCAGAGGTGCCTGACCCGAACTCAGGCATGGACCAAAGCCTCTTCTACCTCAACACAGAGACCCGGCCCTGGTTTTCGAGAAGAGAGCATCCCCGTCGGTGTGGTGTCAGTTCCTTCGGTTTTGGGGGGAGCAATTTCCATGTGGTTCTTGAAGAATATCAGAAGGAGAAGCAGGAGATCGCATGGGATGGCTCTGTCATGCTCGCAGATCAACGGCGCACAGACGACAACCCACAAGCAACCGTCAACCGTCAACAGACAACAGGCAAACTCGCGTTCATCTTCCCCGGTCAGGGGAGCCAGTATCTGAACATGGGCCGTGATCTAATGTGCGCGTTTCCAGAGGCTTTTGGAGCGGTCGAAAGGGCAAATGAGTCGGCATTGGGCACCCCAAACCCGAAATTTGAGGGAACGCGGTTGAGCGATTTCATCTATCCGCAACCGGGAGTGACAAACGCGGAAAAGGCGGCTCAAGAAGACGCATTGCGAAGCACGGATGTGGCCCAGCCGGCCATCGCCGCGGTCAGTCTCGCGATGCTGAACATCCTTGACCGATTCGGCCTGAAACCGGACGCGGCCTGCGGGCACAGTTTCGGCGAACTCACCGCGCTCCATGCGGCCCGATGGATTGACCTGCCCACCTTTCTCCATCTCTCATACGCACGGGGGCATTTCATGGGAACCGCGGCGGAGAAGAACGCCGGTGCGATGCTGGCGGTCAAAGCTCCGTTGGAGACACTCGACCAGTTGATCCGAGAGGAGGGGCTCGACTTGGTTCTTGCCAATCGGAACAGCCCGGGACAGGGCGTACTCTCCGGATCGGTCGAAGCGATTGCCCAGGCGGAGAAGTGTTGCAGAGAGAAGAAGATGCGGGGGGTCAGACTGCCGGTGTCGGCCGCGTTCCACAGCAGCTTGGTCAGGGACGCGCAGGCCCCTTTCATGGAGACCCTCCAAAAGATGACGCTGACCCCTTCGGAGATTCCGGTCTTCTCCAACACCACCGGCGGGGCCTATCCCTCTGATCCGGAAAAGGCGAGGGACCTGCTGGGGGGGCAGATTTTACAGCCGATTGATTTTGTGGGCGAAATCGAGAATCTCTACGACGCAGGGGTTCGCACGTTTCTCGAAGTCGGCCCCAAGTCCGTGCTGACCGGTCTGATCAAGGCGATCCTCAAAGGCCGGGCGTTTGAGGCGATCTCCCTTGATTCGTCTTCGGGCAAGAAATTCGGAGTGGCGGACCTCGCGGATACGCTCTCCCGCCTTGCTTCCTTGGGATATCCGGTTGACCTGAATCAATGGGACACTCCGCCGGAACCGAGACAGCAGCGGATGAGCATCCTCATCTCAGGCGCGAACTACCGCGACAAGCGGCAAGCGGGGAGCGGCGAGCGGCGAGCGGCGAGGGGCGAGCGGCGAGGGAGGAGCGGCGAGCGGTTGTCCTATGGCTCGCCCATGGCCGCTGGCCGCTCGCCCATGGCCGCTGGCCGCTCGCCCATTGCCGGTGCGGAATCAGATGCCTCTCCGGGCGTCTCCGCCAGTCCAGTCCGCTCAAATGTTTCGTCCCAACTCCCGGAGAATTCGGCGCGACATATGAGGGATGAGACTTCCATGATGAGTGATCACTTGCCCGCAATGGACAACAAACAACCCGCAACGGGCAAGGATGAGACATCCGTGATGAGCGGTCCCCTTGTTCAACCCATTGTTCAAAACAGAAGGCATATGAAACCAACGGATCAACACTCAGTTTCCCATCAGAATCGGGGAGATACGCCTGCCCAACATCTCGCGGAGGGTTCGTCTCAGGGGCCCGCGATGTGTGATTTGAAATCGCACGTCGAGACGCCTGCCCAACATCTCGCGGAGGGTTCGTCTCGGCAGCCAAGCTTTATGTCCGACGCGTTCAGGGCTGTCCAGGAGGGCCTGAGATCCATGCACGCGCTTCAGATGCAGACCGCTGAGACACACAAGAAATTTTTGGAGACCCAGACCGAGGCCAGCCGGACCCTTCAGATGATGATGGAGAATACCCAGCGTCTGACTGAGATATCCATGGGTCAGGGGCCAAGGGCCAAGGGCCAAGGGCTAGGGGGGCCAGAGCTCGGGCAGGGCAGGGGTCGGGGGGCAGGGATGAGGCGTATCAGCGTTCCAGATACTTCCGTTTCCAGTTTCCGAATCGGTGACCCAAAAAACATGGATGACGCTTTCGTTCCCAAACCAGAATCCGGGATAGAGAAGAACCTTCCCGAATTCCGGCTTGAGAACGACAGAGTGGGCGAGGGGTCCTTCGACAAGCTCAGGAACCGGGGCTCCGATCCCATCGCCGACAGCCCATCGCCCATCGCCGACAGCCTATCGCCCATCGCCGACAGCCCATCGCCCATCGCCGACAGCCCATCGCCCATCGCC
>JAOZRQ010000094.1:0-4159 GCA_029940115.1 Desulfobacterales bacterium | reverse complement strand
TCCTTCGACAAGCTCAGGAACCGGGGCGAGGGGTCCTTCGACAAGCTCAGGAACCGGGGCTCCGATCCCATCGCCGACAGCCCATCGCCCATCGCCGACAGCCCATCGCCCATCGCCCCCGCCCTTTTGTCCGTGGTGAGCGATCTGACCGGCTATCCCACGGAGATGCTCTCCATGGAGATGGACATCGAGGCGGACTTGGGGATTGACTCGATCAAACGCGTGGAGATTCTCTCGACCTTGGAGGAGCGGATGCCCGGGCTCCCCCCAGTCTCCCCCGACATGATGGGCACCCTCAAAACCCTCGGACAGATAGCTGAGTTCCTCGGGCAAGAGGCGTCCTTCGACAAGCTCAGGAACCGGGGCTCCGATCCCATCGCCGACAACCCATCGCCCATCGCCCATCGCCCATCACCCATCGCCCATCGCCCATCGCCCATCGCCCATCGCCCATCACCCATCGCCCATCGCCCATCGCCCATCGCCCCGCAACATGTCGAATGCAGGACCATATCTGTCGTCGAATCGTTTGAAATGGGCGAACCGGTCTCCTTTCCCATGGGGCGGAAAATTCTGGTCACAGCGGATGAAACCGGTCTCGGGGAGGCGATTGTCGAAGAGTTTGAGTCGCTTTACATGGAAGCGTCCCTTGTCTCGGCAGAGGCATTGAAGAACGGAGCGCATCTGCCGGCCATATGCGGATTGGTCATTCTCTGGGATGCGATCTCCGATTCAAAGGAGGCCTTTGAACTGGCGCACCATGCCGGGCCGGCCCTTCTCGACGCCGCGGCAAAGGGGGGCGCGATATTCGGAACCATCACCCGCATGGACGGCGCGTTCGGATTCAAGGGCAAGGGTGTTTGTGATCCCTTCCAAGGCGGACTTGCCGGGCTTGCCAAGACGGCCGCCATCGAATGGGAAGGGGTCTGTTGCCATGCCATGGATATCGCGGCGGACTGGAAAGCGAATCCGGCGATTGCCAAAGCGATGATCCCTGAACTGATCCATAGGGGGCCTGTGGAAATCGGGCTGGACCCGGGGACGCGGTTGACTTTGACACTTGAAGCCTCATCGCATCCTCGGGACAGGGGGATTGATCTTGATCCGGGAGATGTGGTGGTGATCACCGGCGGTGCAAGGGGCGTGACCGCGGCCGCGGCCTATGCGCTTGCCGATCATGCCCAGCCGACCCTTCTGCTTCTCGGACGCTCCCCGCTCCCGTCAGCAGAGCCGACATGGCTCGCACCGGCAGAAGACGAGGCTGCCATGAAAAAGGCGATCCTTGAAAACCAGTTTGCCGATGGCCATCCATCGCCCAAGCAGTTGGAAGAGGCGTTTCAGACGCATGCAAGGAATCGTGAGATTTCACAGAATCTGGAGCGACTGAAGACTACCGGCGCAACGGTCGCCTATCATCCGGTTGATGTCCGGGACGCCGACAGAGTGGGATCCGTTCTGAACGAGGTGCGATCCGCTTATGGCCCCATAAAAGGGATCATTCACGGGGCCGGCACACTAAAGGACCGTCTGATCGTTGACAAAACACCGGCACAGTTTGAAACGGTCTTTGACACCAAGGTCAGGGGATTGACGGCCCTTCTTGATGCGACCCGATCTGATGATCTTGCCCACATCGTGCTTTTCTCATCCGTGAGCGCCCGCTTGGGAAACCAGGGACAGGCGGACTATGCCATGGCAAATGAGGTGCTGAACAAGATCGCCCAACAAGAGGCGACAACCCGGCCCGATTGCAAAGTCATCTCCCTCAACTGGGGACCGTGGGACGGCGGCATGGTCGGCCCGGGTCTGAAGCGCGAATTTGGGCGCAAGGGGATCCGCCTGATTCCGATGGAAGAGGGTGCCCGCTGCATGTTGCATGAGATGATGAGAGAGAAAAGCGGCCCGGTCGAAGTCGTCATCGGCGGAACCCTTGACAAAAGACGTCAAGGGCAGGCATGGCCGACCCAGCATCCGGCATCAAGCATCCAGCATCAAGCATCCAGCATCCGGCATCCGGCATCCGGCGCCCAGAAACTCTCCCTGACCTTCAAGCGTGAGATCGATGTGGACCGCTATCCGGTGCTCAGGTCTCATATGCTTGACGGAAACGCGGTGGTCCCATTCGCGCTGATGACCGAATGGCTCGGGCATGGGGCATTGCATGAGAACCCGGGGCTTTTCCTCCACGGTCTGGATGACATCCGGCTTCTGAACGGCATCAAGCTGAAACAGGAGAAGCGATTGATCCGTCTGTTGGCCGGCAAGCCGAGGAGAAGGGGCACATACTACGAAGTGGATGTTGAGATTCGGGATGGGATGAACAGCGGCAAAGAGATGATTCACACCCGGGCAAAGGCGATTCTCGCGGATTCCCCCGCGGAACCGCCGGCGTTCCGTCCGGAAATGCTGTTGGAGTCAACCGCTTATGACAGAAGCATTGACGAAGTTTACGACAAATTCCTCTTTCACGGCCACAAACTCCAGGGCATCCGGGAGATCATCAGTTGCTCCTCCCAAGGGATGGTGGCGAAGGTGGCGTCCGCACCTTCTCCGGAGAAATGGATGGCAGAGCCATTGAGAACCCGATGGATCGGCGACCCGCTGGTCCTTGACTCGGCCTTTCAGATGGCGATCATCTGGTGTGTGGAGGAGAAAGGGGTCCCCTCCCTGCCCGGATACACCGCGTCATACCGCCAGTATTGTGACCGCTTCCCGGCCCACGGCGTCACCGCGGTGCTTGAAGTGAAAGCGGCTGCCGAGCATAAGATGACGGGGGATTTCACCTTCCTGGATGCGGAGAACACCGTGATCGCACACATGACCGGCTACGAGGCGGTGATGGACGCGTCGCTTTTCAACGCCTTTAAGAAGCTGTAAGCTCTAAGCTCAATGTCTGAGTTTCAGCTTTCGGCTTGCAACTTACAGTTGTTTACGATAAAAGTCGTAGGTGGGGTAGAACCCCACCCTACGACTGGGGCGATTCTCATTTGTCCTGTACACAGACGATAATCATGTCTGATAATCCTGTGTACAGGACAAAACGGGTTACGGATTTTGTGTTCAGCGGCGGTCATGGGCGGCCACATGAGGTCATCGGTCCAGACCACAAAATCCGTTAGCTAGGGACAAAAAAGAAAAGAAACCCGGCTTTTTCTTGCAGTCGGGGAGTCGGCCCCTTCGGGAAGAAAGCTGGGTTTCTCACCCCATCACAACTTTTTGTCCCGTACACAGCCAATAGTAGGGAAATCTGTTATGAGTACAGAGAGACAAAACATTGAACCAGCGAGCGAACAAATTCTTGAATTTCCATGTATTGTAATCAACCACTCTGAGCATCGATTATACGGTTTCGTCATTCCGGCAAAAACATTATGGGATGTGGTAAAAATCAACCGAAGGAATGCGGATAAAGACGAAGGTGTTCCGGAGCCGGTACGCGGACGACATTGACAGATTTGTGACCCAAGAGGCTTCGGAGGAGTACAAGGCCTTGTTTGAGAAATTGCTGGAGAGACACAAAAGCCTCTCCGGCGAGCACAACCGGTACAAGGGGGCCTTTGCCGAGTTCGTGATCAGCCACCACCTCAGCCATGCGGCGCACAGGGAGAATGATCTGTTCAGGGAGATGATGCGGAACCTGCCCGACGATTTCAGATTTGCGGCATATGAAAGTGTGCGGCCCTACCATTCCCCGCCCCTTCACAGACTCGAATTTCAGCTGGACATATTCGCAAGGGCGAAGGCGGGAGAGTATTCGCTGGTCTGGGAGGTGAAACACCGGCAGACGGAGAAGTTCTCCATCGGCGAGGCAGGGGACTTTCTGAAAAAGGCGGAGGAGCTGGTTCGGCTTGAGGGGGTCGGGAGGCATGCGCTGATCGTCTTCTCCTCGGCCGGATTCACCCGGGAGACGCCAGATTGGCTCATCCGCCACGGCATTGCATGGAGTGAGGATGGCGGGTGGCTGGATACCAATCTTCCCATAAAACCCGCATGGGGGGATGAGTGGTGAGAGGTGCCGAGGGGTGTCTGTTGTCGCCTCCACATGCCGGATGACAATCACGGACAGAACCCCACCCTACGACTGATTGGTTTTCCATTGGATGCAAGTATTCGGTAAACCCCGTCGGCCTCACCCCGCGCTCGGTTCGGATTGACAAAT
>JAOZRQ010000093.1 GCA_029940115.1 Desulfobacterales bacterium | reverse complement strand
CTCACTTCTCACGCCTCACTTCTCACGCCTCACTTCTCACGCCTCACTTCTCACGTTTCACGCCTCACTTCTCACTTTCCCCAAAATGCTGTCCAATATCTTCAATGCGTTGTCAAAATCAAGTGCGCTGATTTGATCCGCCAATTCCTTCACCTCCTTGTGGAACGGAGGGCCAGTAAGATACGGCTTGATCACATCCATATAATCCACAGCCTCCAAGTCGCTCTGCCTGAGAAGCTTGCCAAGACGGAGGAGCATGGGAGTGGCCTTTTTCAAATCCGCCTTGCAGTCCTCCCTCGGGTCGGTTCCGCTCTTCTCCCCATAGGATCCAAGTTGTTTCCCCGATTGTAACACTTGGTTTAATGCATCTTCAAAATGATGCAGCAGATAGTCTATATCTTCAAGTCGGCCGCGGCGGGCGGCCATTTCTATCTCTAGGGCCGCTGCTTGCAGATTTTTCGCCGAAATGTTCCCTGCCACCCCTTTGATCGTATGCATCATTTGGCATATCGCCCCTGCGTCGTCCTTCGCCAAGGCGCCTTTGATCTTTTCAGGTGTGTCCGCGTAATTCCCCCTGAAGTCCAGCAGAAGATTCCTCAGCAACCTTATGTTTCCGCCCAGCCTGTTCAACACCGTTTCAATCTCAATCCCTGGCAGGCTGCATGGGATTTGAACCTCTTCTTTGGCACGTCTCAAGTTTTGATTTTCAAATTTTGAGTTTTGATCCCCGACAGAAGATGTCGGGGAGACACTTTCAAACGCCGAGTCCTTTTCGGGCGTCACCCATCGGGAGAGAATGGAAAACATTTTTCTGATGTCTATCGGTTTGGCAATATAGTCATCCATGCCGGCTTCCAAGCACTTCTCCCTGTCCCCTTTCATGGCATGAGCGGTCATGGCGATGATGGGAAGCTGTAAGCTGTAAGCTGTAAGTTGCGAGTCCCTTTCAGCTTCGAGCTTCGAGCTTTGAGCTTTCTCCCAGTCACGGATTCGCCTTGTGGCTTCATATCCGTCCATTTCCGGCATCTGCACATCCATGAGAAGCGCGTCGTAGGGGGCCTCCGTTGCCATCCGTACCGCTTCCCTGCCGTTGACGGCTGTGTCCACGATGAATCCGGAACGCTCCAGCATCTCCTTTGCCACCTGCCGGTTGATCGAATTGTCCTCCGCGAGAAGAAGCCGGGAGCCGATGGAACTCGGTTCCAATTTGATGTCGCTGATCTCCGTCGGTGTCTGACCCGTCATCTCCTCGGATTCCTCTCCGAAAAGATTGATGATGGTGTCAAACAACACCGACTGCTTGACTGGCTTGATCAGGAACCCATTGACGCCGGCGGTTTCCGCCTGTCGCATCACCTCCTCCCGGCCGAATGCCGTCATCATGATCACCGGAAGCTGGGATGAGCTCGGATAGGCCCTGATCTTCTTCAAGGTGGTGATGCCGTCCATTTCTGGCATCATCCAATCCATGAGCACCAAGCTGTAGGGCTCCTCCG
Source organism: Desulfobacterales bacterium (assembly GCA_029940115.1). Classification (GTDB taxonomy): domain Bacteria; phylum Desulfobacterota; class Desulfobacteria; order Desulfobacterales; family 4be13; genus JAOZRQ01. The sequence goes on along the minus strand of JAOZRQ010000093.1, from coordinate 14,868 downwards.
CGGTCACGCGCCGCAACGCTTCCAAGGCTTCCTTTCCCGAACTGACAGACATGGCTTCAAAGCCGAAAGAGTTCAAGATTTCCGTAAATATCTTTCTCGACGTCTCATTGTCATCCACCACGAGAACCCTTGTTCCGTGGAGATCTGGTGGGATCACCGGCTTCTGGTACTTGTCTTCTCGCTGGACATCAAACGCCAGCGTGAAGGAGAAGTGTGCCCCCTTTCCCGGCTCACTCTCCACCTCGATATGCCCGCCCATCATTTTGACCAAGTGCTTGCAGATGGTCAGTCCCAAGCCGGTTCCCCCATATTTTCGGGTGGTGGTCCCGTTGGCTTGGGTAAACGCGGAAAAGAGCTGGGGCATATACGTCGGCGGGATCCCGATGCCGGTATCCTTGACGGTGAATCGGATGGCGGCTTTGCGGGTTGTTGCGTGTTGCGTGTGGGTCCCTTTGGCGTCAGCGTGTTGCGTGTGGGTCCCCTTGGCGTCAATCTGATCTCGAGCCCGCTCCGCCTTGACCAGAATCTCTCCCTCGTCTGTGAATTTGATCGCGTTGTTTGTCAAATTGGTCAGCACCTGCCCGAGTCTCAGGGGATCGCCCATCAGCGCGCGGGGCACATCATCGTCAATTGAGATGACGATCTCAATCCCCTTCTCGGCAGCTTGGCCAGAGAACATGTCAGAGAGATTGTCCATCACATCGTACAGATGAAACTCCGTGAATTCCAGATCAAGTCTGCCGGCTTCGATCTTTGAAAAATCAAGGATATCATTGATGATTCCGAGCAGCGTATGTGAGGAGAGCTTGATCTTGGCGAGATAATCGCGCTGTCTGGGCGAGACGCCTTCGCTCCTCAAGGCGAGTTCAGTGAGCCCCACGATGGCATTCATGGGGGTCCTGATCTCATGGCTCATGTTCGCCAGAAAATTCGACTTTGCCTTTGCCGAAGCCTCCGCGGCCTCCTTTGCGATCTTGAATTCCTCAATCCGTTTCCTCTGCGTAATATCTTCGAGAAAGCCCTCATAATGAAGCACGTTCTGATTTTCATCCCGAACCTCCCGTGCGTTCAGGGAAACATGGATGACACGGCGGTCCTTTCGATGAAATCGGGTTTCAAACCCCTTCACCGTGCCATACGTCTTGAATAATTTCTGCATGTTTTGACGGGCTTTCGGGTCCACATAAAACTCTTTTTTCACGTCTGTCACCGTATGGAGCAGATCCGCCTCTGATTCGTATCCCATGATTCTGACAAACGCGGGGTTGGCTGTCAGTATGCGTCCGTCCGGGGTGGTCTGATAAATCCCGCCGGCAGCATGCTTGAAGATGCCACGGTATTTTTCCTCTGATTTCCTCAGCGCGTCCTCAGCATGCTTCCGTTCATTGATCTCCGCCTGCAATTCCCGGTTCGCGTCCGCCAGTTCCGCGGTTCGTTCCGCCACCCGCATCTCCAGCTCGTTATGGGCTTTCATCAGGGCCTCCTCAGCGAGTTTTCGTTTGGTGATGTTCAGAAACGCGCCGATGACAAATTCGATTCTCCCCTTTTCATTGCAGATGATCTGACTTCCTTCCTGTATCCATATGATCTTCCCGGGTTTTGTCCGGATCCGATATTCCCGCATATACGACTTGGTGCGGGTCTTCATGGCGTGACTGAACACCCGCTTGTAACGTCCGAGATCCGCTTCAATGACAAGATCGGTCCATTTGACCTCTCCAGTCAGAAATTCCTCCTTGGTATAACCTGTCAGCATCTGAACCTTGTCGTCAAAAAAGTCGACGGCACCGTCCAGTTGCCCTTTTCCCACAATATTCGGAAGGTTTTTCAGCAACAGCCGATATTTTTTCTCGCTCTCCTGAAGGGCGTGTTCAGATCGCCTCTTTTCTGAAATGTCCGTTGCAATGCCGAGGAATCCGCTTACGGATCCGTCCGGTTCTCGCAGGGGACTGGCAGCCAGACTGGCGGGAAAGCGGGTGCCGTCCTTCCGAACAAAGGTCCATTCCCGGTGTCTCAGATCACCTTTCTTGGCATAATGGCAGAATATCTGAAGCCCCTTGATGTTGCGTCCTGTTTTTCTGCTCAAGGCTTTGGCACGGGAGGTCAGCTCGGATTCGAGATGGAATATCTGCGGAGTCTGCTTTCCGATCACTTCCGTTGCTTGATAACCGAGCAGATTTTCAGCCCCGGTATTGAACACCTTTATGATTCCGTTGGCGTCGGTGGCGATGATGGCGATTTGTGAGGCCGAATCGAGCACCGCTTTCCGTTGGGCATTGGCCACCTGGAACCGGTGCAGTATCTTTTCTGTCTCCTCAAACTGCTCCACGACAAGTTTGGCGGTGATGTCCGCAGCCTCCCGGGCCACACGGATCTCTTCCCTTAACAGCCGGTTTTCCTCAATAAGCGACTGAATCCACTCCGCGTTGATCTGAACAAATTTTTCAGGAATAATAGAAGGTTTCATAATGTGGTCAGGGGTCAGCGGTCAGGGGACAAATCCCCGCTGAAAATCTGGAATCCTAAGGCGATTTCCGAAAAAGAATATACCCGGCACGTTCCTCAGTTTGTAGTTCCGCCTTTAGGTGGTGCGGCACCGCCTAAAGGCGAAACTACAAACTGAGAAATGCCACCCGGTATGTTCATTCTTGGAAATCGCCTAAAACATCCAGCATCAAGCATCAAACGACATGTACCGCGCAGACAAGGCATGGGTCGTATGATCGGACAATATGACCCGCTTCAACAGGGTTCTCAACATCTCTGATCGCTGTGCCGACAAGCGATTCTTCCCAAGGTCCCCTGATCCCGTCGGCATCCCTCGGAGACGCGTTCCACGCGGTGGGGGTGACAATTTGATAGGTTTCGATCTTTCCCTCTTTTATCTTTACCCAGTGTCCGAGCGCGCCTCGGGGGGCTTGGATGAGTCCGAAGCCCTCTCCCTCTTCTATTTTATCGCATATTCGGAAAAAATTCTCTTTGTCAGAAACGAGTTCCCTGAGCCAGATATCTGCGGCCGGTATCAGCATTGCTGACCTTACGAGACGTGCCAGTTCTCTGACAAAGAGATTCGGCCCCTCAGTTTTCAGGAGGTCAATGAAAAGGGGGTGTCCGCCAATGATCATCTCTGCGAGAGGGCCTGTTTCAGCAGGGAGGCCCTCATATCTCGGGGCTTTTGTCCAAGAATATTTTTTCCCCTCACTGCCGGTGGCATAGGGCTGGGTGGTCCCGTCAAAGGGATGTCTCGCGTCAGTCTCGTCATTGAACCATGCATAAGCCACATCTTCTGTTATGTTCTCCTGATAGAAGGGTCTGGCGTCGGTATGCATGAAAAACCCCGAAGGGAAAAATGTGGGTTCATTTTTGCAGAAATCAGAGGAGACCGGGTTTTTCGGAAGCATCCGATCTGGCAGTTCGATGGGATTCAGGGAAGAAACCCAGTTTTTTGGGTTTCTGAAGCCTGTCACGTCGGTATGCTCAGGCATCTCCAGGGAACCGAAGCTGATGAAGTTTCCATGCCCCCTTCCGATCTTTTCGAGTTCGGCTTTCCTTGAAAAGCGGATGTGAAAACCAAGATCGCTCTCCTTGTGGGCATCCTTTTCATCAAGCCAAGCGTCCATGTCCGCGCGGCTTTTCACCTTCAGCCAGCGTTCCAGAGTACACCCCAACACCCGGTGTTCATACCACTCACGATAGGTGTTCAGCAGATGCCGGCATTGCATCACGGCCGTTGCACTCGGCACGGATGCCACCCCGCCGGGTATCATGAAAGAGGAATGGGGCCATTGTCCCCCGAGTATGGCAACAATTTCGAGGAGTCTTTTCGATTCCCTGACGGTCTGGATGACCGTCTGCCCCTTCAACGGTTCATATCGCCGCACGGCCTCATCAAACAACGGATGGTCTTTGTAATAAGGCCCGGTGAAGTCGGCCATGAAGAGAAGAAAGGCCTGGCGGACATCATTCTGAAGCATCTCGACCATCAATGCCACATTCCGGATCCGCTTTGCGTTGTCAGAAACTTCCGCATGGCAGATCATGTCGAGGGCCTTCGCGGCCGCCTTCAGATGCGCGGTGCTGCACATTCCGCATATTCGGGGCGTGATGACCAGTCCGTCCAGTGGGCTGCGTCCCGCCATGATGTTCTCAAACCCCCTGTACATGATTCCCGAGCTCCACGCGTCTGAAACAACGCCATTTTCAATCTCAAGGCGTATTTTCAGATCGCCCTCCACTCGGTTCAATGGGAAAATATGTATTTTTCTGTTCATGATGATGTGCTTGTTAATCTGGAAGCGGCATTCGTGTCAGGGATTGCATGAGAGCGGATTTCGATCCCGGGAACTAAATCCTGCATCCACAGTTCAACTTGCTTGCCCAACCTTGAGAGCTTTTCCTGTCTCACAGTTCCCGCGTCTCTTCCCTGTTTTTCGCTGAGACAAGGATATAACAGGCTCTCCCGCACCTTGTCAAATTCACGTCTTATTAATACTTCATCAGTAAATTCACCCCGGACGCCGACTTGTATATTTTTTTTGGGGGCTGATTGGATTTTTTGTGTGTCTCTCGGTCCAAGACGTTCGGCGCTTAAAAAGGTGAAAACACAGGATTCCTCTGAAGTGAAACAAGACGGAGGGTTCTGAGGCACGTTTTCCGCTATCAGAAAGGAATCCTCTGCATTGGAAGCATCAAATGGAAAATGCCAGTGAAATTCATGTGAATCTGGATCTGTCAATGCAAATTCGATGAACTCGTCATCGTTGTCCTTATTATGATTCAAAACATCTGCCACTTGTCCCAATTCAAGAAAGAAAGGTCCGTTAAGTTTGATGATCCTGGGAACTGACGCCGAGGTTGAAGTTTCACGCATAAGAAGCAGGGATTGAATGAACGAACTTTTTCCGACGCCGTTTTCTCCGCAAAGAATGTTCATCGGCCGCAGTTCAAATGACTCATCTTTGAAACATTTAAAATTTTTTATTCGCAATGAGCGGATCATAAGCCAAGTCTTTCGGAAGTTCTGATATTCTGACCTGATTTTACAGACCAAGATTCAATACGTTTTGCCGAGACATTGTTTAGAGGGCCGGTTTTCCTGATTTCCGTTTCTCAGACACCCTCCGGCATCACTTCAGATTACTTTTCAAGCACCCCATGAAAAGTTTCGACCTGTGCGGTTAAGATTCTGAGGGCGGCTCTGGGCGAACATTTCAGGAAAAATTCCCGCTGAGATGCCAAACATGAAAGCTGGGACGCGGAATTGGAGTCTAACCGCACAGGTCGAAAAGTTTTGCCACTTTTTCAAATCTGGTTTTTACCATTCTGAAACTGCTGGTTGAAACGCTGACAGAAGAAATGAAGTCGTCATCATCGCGCATCATTTCTCTGGCTGCTTCCACGATACTCTCTTTATAGGGCCGCAACTGATCCCATTCATAATACGAGAGCCGTACGCCCCATGTCTCAAAAAGGGCCCGGTTAATCGGGTTTAATCTCTCATCCCCTTTTGGCCATTTTCTGAACGCATGAGGACCAAATAGCTTGTATGCATTTTCCATTGCACATTCAAAGTCCCTTTTTAGCTGTTGCAACTTTGAATTAGTCAGACTCTTGTCCATTTTGTGTGTGATTTGGGTTAGAAAATCGTCCATTGTACCAGCCTTCATGTAATCATCAATATCTTTGAGACGAAACGCGCAGAAACGTAAAATTATTTCCCGGTCAACCATTCTTATATGGTCACGCAACTTGTTAGCTGTAGCCCGATTAAACAGTTCGCTGTCTGCCAGACTTTTCAAAAATGCTCTTGAACGACTTCCGCTCATGCAATGACGGATTTCTTGGGCTTTGAGAGGACTGCCGGCGGTATTAATCCTCTTGAATATGTCGAACTTCACATTATCAGGAGTCTGTGGATCAACGATATTTGCAATGATCTGGGTGTTATAGATGCGCCTTGACCATAATGACCCATCAATATCTTTGAAATCTTTCCCTTCCACTTCGTTTTTCAGATATTCCAAGTTATCCAGTTCAAAAGATTTGCCTCTGACAAAATCATGGATCGTTGAAAGCCTTTGAAGACCATCTATGACTTGTAGCATACCTTCATCATCCTCTGAAAAATAAAACGCGGGAAGCGGAATGCGAAGAAAGATTGATTCAATAAGCCTTGATTTTTGCGTAAGTGTCCAGACTTTGTTTCTTTGAAAATCAGGGGCGAGTTCCAAATCTCCATCATCAATCATATCAAGTATGTTCCGCAACGAAAAGTTTTTCGGATCGACTCGTATGAGCTTCGGATCCCAAGGCTTTTCAATATCTCTTTCCTCATCTTCCAAATCTTCCCACTCCACTCCTGTGCCTCTGTGAAATTCGTGTTCTTCGATGATATTGTCTGTAGGCATGTCTGCTCCTTTCCAGATTTCAAGAGTAAGGGAGGAGTGCTAAAATTTCATTTTAGCACTCCTTCCCAAATCTTGAATAGGCTCGTTTCAAGTTTCTGATTGCCAAATTCAAACCTGTAACTCAACGCTCGGTTCTGACTGCCAAATTCCAACCCTGTCGGATTGGGCATGGTTCCCCGGGTTCGTCACAGAGACAAGCTATAAGTGCGGATCATTATGAGGCCCAGCAGAGTCTGGGAAAAATACATCTTCCCTCTCCGCGTGGGTAATAATGGTCTGAGTCCATTGAAGGCGCTTTTCCTCTAATTCCGCCTTCAAAGGTGCCCAATCAAGAAGTGTGAGTGTTCCGTTCAGGCTGTCCGTCGCCCACATCAGCTCCTCTATTCCGGCGTGAAAGCCATACTCCTGAACGCTGCCCAAGCGGCAGAAGAACACATCCCACAAAGCCTCGCCGGAGATGTCCTCGGCATCCTCCCCTTCGTGAAGATGCAGGTCCCGATTTCCGAACACGGGTTCCCGATCCAGCTCCTGAAGGACGGCAAGCACCAGCCGATACGACGACTCCCACGTTCCGCAACGGTCCATGTATCGCCGCACAAGTGACGCGTGGCTGAGTGCCCGCCTCCCATCCACACCACCGGACATGGCCTGAATGAAAACCCATGAGGGTTCCGACTTGCTGTACTGGGCAAGGGCATGATTCAGCGCGTCGAAGGCCCCATGCTCCCAGACATGTCTCTCACTGTATCTGATTCGGCTCACCGGTTTGTGCTCATGCAGATGGGCAATTCCTGTCAGCATCGCAAATTCGGCCGCATGTTCGGACACTCCTTCATCAACGACAAACCAAGGCAGATCTTTTCTGTGAAGATACTTGCATGTGGTCTTGTCCGGTTCCAACAGCATGGAGTCGTGGAGCAGACAGAAGCCCGCCCCTCGACCGACATTGAGGCTCTGACTGCTGTTGTGAACACAATTTCGGCATGAAAACAGCTGATCCATACTAAACTCCCACAAAATAGTCCCGCACTTTGGAAAAGGCCCATGAAATAATGTCTTTGGTTGCCACCGAGGACGTGTCAAATCTCCAGCAAATCAGGCCTTCCCTTCTTTTTTTGGCATACCTGAGTGCCTGCAAGGCTCTGGCTCTGTCCGCCTTTTTCTCTGTGTCGGCAGTTTCTCTCAAAGATGCAAGCAGCACATGATGCTCCACAAGGCTGTGACCATCTTCCAACAGTTTCTCACTGAGAAGGCGGTACAATCGGTTGCCAAACTCACGAATCTTGTTCGGGTCGAGCGAGACACTTGTGTACTGATCCCGCTTGCCACGGGCGCTTACGATATGTTCCGCATACGAACAATGCTTCCTCAGATTCGGGGCGCTTATCCCGCTGTCCTGATCTCTGCGGTAGTAAGGCGGCATCGCCTTTGAAATCATCGTCGAAATCTCCTTTGTCAAGAAGGATGCCTGTTTCGGACTTGATCATTCCTGGTTCTAACGGTTTTTGTGGTTTCCGACACGGGCTGAGAATTGTGATCCGCAGATGAACGCGGATGGACGCGGACGGCCTGCGTTCCGGGCAGGTGCGGGCTCATCCGCGGTTTGTCCCTCGGGCTGACTTTCAGGATCGCAACTGTCTGAAATCACACACAACCACAAAATCCGTTAGAATCAGGATCATTCTTGGGAAGGCAGGAATCCATTCTTGCAGACAATGGGCGATGGATTCCTGCTTTCGCAGGAATGACAGGCTCTGCCGCCGGATTTGTCAGTCCGGCGCAAGCGGCACGGCCCGATTCAAGCATCAAACATCACGCATCACGCATCACGCATCACATATCAAATCTCCGTCTCCCGTCGCTTCAATCGTTCAGGAGCTGCCGCGGCGGCCATGCCTTTGTACGCGAGGTAGTGCGCCCTGCTGACGCCGTCCGGCAGTTCAATCGGGATGCCTTCGATGTTTCGGGTCTCGAAGAACGGATAGTGCTGGGGAAAGTCCGGCCGGGTGCATCCGAAACAGGGGATGCCCGCCCGGGTCTTGGAGGAGCGTCTGTTCCATAATATTTTGTTGCAGGATCCGTGGGCAAGGGGACCGTGACAGCCGAGGTGAAAGAACATGCAGCCCTTTTCCCCGAACTTCTTATCTTCCACCCGATATTCATGGTATTCATTCCGTGTGCATCCCTGATGCACCATCATGCCATACCATTCCAAGGGTGTGTTGTATTCACTCAGTTCCAAAGGCGTCCCAGAGACCATAAGAGAGAGGGTTCCTGTGATGACATCGCAATGGCAGGGACACCCCGGAAGATTGACAACCGGGAGCCCCGACGCGGATCTGAAATCCGATCCGAGAAACCCGCCTTTTTCCCATTTGAGAAACTGCACACCGGTGGCTTCGATCTCACCATCCGCGCCGATGCCCCCGAAACTTGCACAGGTCCCCACCGCCAGCACATAGCTGGCTTTCCGGGCCAAGGCGGCCACGAGATCCTTTTTCGGCTTTCCGTAGGCTTCATCATACATGCCTGTCCCCCCGGGGCCCCGGATGATTGAGCCTTCAATGCAGAGAATATCCAGCTTTTGGACACCTGAAAGCAACCGGTGATTCAACTCTTCCTGTGCTTTCATGCTTATGCAAGAGAGGTTCGGATGCCAAAGCAGTTCGATGTTCAGCAGACTGAAAAACTCGATCATGTCAGGCGATTCCGCGTTGAGCAAGGACCATGTGTCCCCGCCACATCCACCGCACTGGAGCCAGTAAAGATTGAAAGACATTTTCGGTGTTCCTCATTTTTGGGTTCTGGGCAAGTGGCGAGCGGCGAGTGGCGAGTGGCAGAGAGTTCCCATAGCCCATCGCCGCTGGCCCATCGCCTCGTCATTCCATCGCCACCTGTTTCTCAGGCATCTTCTTGCCGTTGATCAACTTGAAAATCATCATCGGCTTGTTTGAACTGCCGTCCCGGTTGAAGGTCAGTTTGCCACCATAGACAGTGTCAAAGGCCGGCACATCCCATATGGCTTTCTCCAGTTCTTCCCCGCTCAAAGGGTTTCCGCCCTTTTTGGCCACGTTTTTGATCAGTTCCGGAAGAATGTTATGCACCGCGTCGTAATAATTCGCGGCAAAGATGTCGGGGGATTCTTTCCATTTGCCTTCATAATCCTTGACAAACCGCTGTGTCTGAGGATTGGCAAGCTCCCGGTTGAAATGATCCCCGGGCACATAGACATTCTCGGTGGCCTTGCCGGCGATGGCGTTCCAGTCATCATTCCAGTCCGGAATCGTCATGGGGATGGTCATTCCCATCTCTCTGACCCCCTTGATGATAAACGCCTGATCTTGGCCTGTGGAGATGCCATAGATCGCGTCTGGATTCCCTGCCTTGATCCGGGAGAGGTACGGCGTGTAATCTGTCAGTCCCGGTTGATGAGACTCCACCGCGACAATGGTTCCCCCCATCTTTGTCCATATCGGTTTGACCAGCTTCTCCACCGGCACTTCACCCGCGGGGTCTGCGATATGAATGACCCCCAGTCGGCGGATGCCCATTTCCCAGAAATATTTGAGCATCGGCGGGACCATCTGATTTTGGGAGAGTTTGATGGAATAGAGATACGGCTTGCTGGCAAGTTTGGGGCTGTAAGCGCCGCCGTTGATCATCAGAATCTTGCCGCCCGCACAGCTCGGCTGAACCCCCAAGGTGATCGCGCTGAATGAGGTCAGCACACATGGGATCCGGTCAATGATGGACATTTTCTGGACCCCGCTCAGGGCAAGCCCCACATCCACATTCTTAAAGTCGGTGATGACCAGCTTGAATGTGTACCCTTCCACGCCACCGGCCGCGTTGACATGATTGATCCCGACTCGGGCGCCCCGACTCATCACCCGGCCGTAATAGGCCTGGGGGCCCGTCATCGGGAAAAGTGTGCCGATGGGAAAACTTTTGGCCATCACGTCGTGTGAAAGCGTCCAACTGATCACACAGACCATGAAACTGATGGTAGCCAATTTGAAACATTTCATCTTTCACCTCCTGATTTTTGTTCACGCTCACAGGCATATTCAAGAATTTCTTGTAGTCTTTCTATTCAGGCGTAACATGCTTTTCCACCACCTTTTTGCCGTCAACGACTTTGAAAATCACCATCGGTTTGCCTGAAAAAGTGACACACTTGAAATCCATACGATAAAACCTGTCAAAATTTTCTTCAAAGTTTGCCTCCCATGAAACTTGAAACTTGTCAATCCCGCCGGAGCAGGAAAGGGAAACGCCGTTCTTGAACGTGCGGCGGGATTTGTCAATCCCGCCGGAGCAGAAAAGGAGGCACCATTCAATATTTTCTGGTGAAAAAGCGCAGGCAAGACTTGTCCCTGACGTTTTTTGTCAGGGAAGCCTGTCTCCCTTTTTCAGCCTGACAAAAAACGTCAGGACAAGTTCTGATGTCTCACCGACCAGCGCGACCAGTTCGGCCACCATTCTTCTCATATCTTCGGCCCGGGCGTCCATCTCCCTTGAAGCCGAAGCGGATTCCCCGGCATTGGCCGCATTCTGACGGGTCATCCGGTCCATTCCGGCCACCTCATTGCTGACCTGTCCGATCTCTCCGGCCTGTTCCTTGCTCGCGTGGGTAAGGCCGGCTGTCTTCTCTCCCATTACGGTGGCCGATTCGATGATTCCTTCAAATTCGCTGTTCACCTCCTTTATGGCGTGAGTGGCCTCGGCAACCCGCCGGATGATGCCGCTCAACAGGGTCTGGGTGCTTTTTGCCGCGTCTGCGGTCCTGATCGCGAGATGTCTCACCTCCTCTGCCACCACAGCGAACCCCGCGCCGGATTCCCCTGCCCGTGCAGCTTCCACCGCGGCGTTCAGGGCCAGCAGATTGGTTTGAAATGCGATGGCGTCAATCACTTTGATAATCTGTCCGATCTGGCCGCTTTCCGCCTCAATCCGGGACATCTCCAGCGTCACCGTGATGAGGGCCTTCAGAGACTGCCTGGATTTTGTGATATTCTCATTCATCAGATCCTCAACTCCCACAGTCAGTTTCAATGTCTCCTGACTCATGGCGGACACGCCTTTCAGAAATGAGGCGGTCTTTTTCAATGCCCGGGCCTGAGCCGACGCGTCTCTGGCCAGAGACTGGCTCGCGGAAGATATCTCCCCCGCGGCCCCTGCCACCTGACCCGATATTTGCGTGAGGCCCCTGACCACCCGGTGAATGGATCGGACGATCCCCTGATTCAGAAGAAAGGAGAGGAGAATGCCGATGATGATGGCACCGATGCCGATCGCGGCCAGCATCTTGACAATTTCCCATATCTTGGCTTTTGTCACCGCTTGGGAGATGCTGAACGCGACATGGCCGATGGTCTTTCCGGCATACGTCACCGGTTTTAAGACAGCGTCATATTTCTCTCCGTTCACAGCCTTCAGTGTCACCATTGAGTCAGAAAAGGCCCTTTTTTCATCAATATCCGGCATCTCGATCTGCCCGCCGATCACGTTGCCCTGATGGCCATATATGGTGACATGAACACCTGTCTCACGGTCAAACGTCACCAGATCCGTTCCCACAGGCTTTTCCATGAGGAAATGCCCGATCCGCCTCCCTTTTTCAAATTGTGAGCCAAAGGCTGAGGCATCAACCGTGTTGATGTATGCAGAATGTGCCTTGATCCGAACTTCACCATCTTGGCTTTGTATGGAATAGGATGTGTCTGACTGATAAGTCTCCGGATAGATTCCGGGATCATTGATCTCCTCCTCTTCAATCTCTCCCCCCTTCCGCCGGATCAGGGTATGGGTTCCCCCCTCGACTCTGATCAGCCCGCCGAGTGATTTGTCAAAGTAAACTTGCAGGACATCCGGACCGGTGAACCTCGTGGGAAAATAAAAGGCAAAACGGTCCAGTTTCAGCGCGGGGCCCAAGTCAAAGAGGTCCGGCAGGGAAGGAAAGTAGAAATAGTTCTGCTGGATACAGTTCAGCAGGATCATGGTGAAGCTCTCTTTTGTCGAAAAATCTTCAAACCCCTTGTCCAGTTCCATGGAATTCTGGCTGACAACCCTTTCAAAACGCATCATCGCGCTGTCTATCCGGTTCTGATTCTGCTCTTTTATCTGGCTGTGATTTAAGTAAACAGAAGCCAAGATGGACATGAAAACTGTTCCAGAGACGAGCAGGCAGGAATATAAGATCAATTTTTTTTTGATGGTGAGTTTTTTCATGGCTTTTCCGCTTAGGATTGTTCATGCTTGTTCCCACGCTTCGCGGGGGAACGCAGGAGGGACGTTTCACGTCCCGCCCGAAAGGGATGCCATCTCATTCCCACGCTTCGCGTGGGAACGCAGGAAGGACGTTTCACGTCCCGCCCAAAATCAGGAACTCGTCACTTCGGGAATGCACCTCGGCACACTTCGGATTTCCCAATCCAGCCGGGAGTATTTTCCATTGATTATAGATGATATTAAACGCCATTCATTTCACAAATTCCGGAGAAAGTCAATGGGGTGGATACGGTATTTCGGGGCAGGGATATCCGACTCTTTCTCCGTGAACTCAGACTTGAACTTGAACTTGAACCTGAACCTGAACATCAACATTCATTTACGCGCACGTCCAAGTTCACGTTCACGGGCACGTTCACGTTCACGGGCACGTTCACGTTCAGGGGCACGTTCACGTTCAGGGCACGTTCACGTTCACGGGCACGTTCACGTTCACGGGCACGTTCACGTTCAGGGGCACGTTCACGTTCACGGGCACGTTCACGTTCAAGTTCACGTTCACGTTCACGGGCACGTTCACGTTCACGGGCACGTTCACGTTCAAGTTCACGGGCCTCCCCAAGGGCAAGGATCATAGTCTATCCATATGAAGAAGAATTTTCACGCGTTCGCCTGTTTTTGCCATTCCGGAAATAAAATGCACATCCACTTTCGGACCAAATTCTGGCGGCGGCTCAATATATTTTCCTTTGATGCTCAACACTTCGGATACAGAATCGACAATGAACCCTATCCGGTCCTCCATAGTCTCCCTTTCGACATCCGCCACGATGATGCAGGTCCGATCCGTGTAATCAGCCGCTTCCACCCCCAGTCGGGATCTGAGATCCGTGACCTGCATCACCCTGCCTCTGAGGTTGATGACGCCCTTCAGAGAATGGGGCGTGTTCGGGACAGGCGTTATGGGCGTGATTCCGATGATCTCCCTGATCTTCAGGATGGGAACGCCGTATTCCTGATCCGCCAACCGGAATATCAGATATTTCTCCTCCCGCTCCTTCTCCCTCTCCAGCTCCTCCGTGAGTCTGCGTATCTGTTCCTCTGCCTGCTTGCGTTCGGTCAGGTCATATACAACGGTCAGCACACAAGGCTGGCTCCTGAAATTCAGCGGCTGACTGAACAAGACCGCCCAGAAGGGAGTGCCATCCGACTTTTTGAGCCGCACCTCGAAATCGTTCACAGCACCCTGCTCAGAGAGCAGTTTCAAAAAAGAGATCCGGTCGGAAGGGGTTTCATACAAGTCAAAAGTCTTATGGTTCAAAAATGTTTCCCCTGCAAATTTGAATACCCGGCATGAATGTTCATTGACGTACATTATTTTCCCGTCAGACCGCCGGGCGATGATGACCGGTACAGGAATGGTTTCACTGATCATCCGAACCCGCTCTTCGATCTCCTTTATTGACGCATCAACCTTGTCAAGCAGATCTGATTCCATTTCATCAGCATGTTCGCTTGTCATTTCAATCATCGCCTCCAGATCAGCTTTTTGTTCGCGAATGGCCGCGTTCTCAGCTTTCAGCGTTTCCAGCTCTGACAAAAGAGCGAAGATAATGTTTATCAGGAACTCTGGTTTTAATTTTTCCACTTGTCTTTTTTCCCATTAATGAAGAGGGTCAGGTTGAGTGAGGGATGCTGGCGAAGAAAGTTGGTTTATCTTCCATCCGACTGAAGGAGACCTCCTCCACTGATTGCGAAATCGGGTTTTTGTGACTTGGAGGCCATCTTTCTTCTGATGATGGTTCAGAATATGTCCATTGTTTAACAACTTTTCCATTTGTTGTAAAGTAAAAATGAGAAACTTTGGTCATCCGGTTTGGATTGCCAAATCCGAACCTCCAGAAAATTCTTTGACGCGCGGTTCGGACCTGTCCCCGACATCTTTTATCGGGGATGCCAAGTCCGAACGGCCAAGGAACTCCTTGACGCTCGGTTCGGATTGCCGAACGACCTGCCCGCCGGATTTGGCCGGATTTGGCGACCCGGCACGAGCAGCTTGGGAATACCGGCGTTAGTTCGGCTTGAGGCCGGACGCAAACAACCTGCCCTTGGTGTGCGAGTCGGCCGGGGTATGGTGATGCCAAAGGCTCCGTGCGCTGAATGTCGGCAACTGTCGGGGGGCCACAAAGTGTTCTCCCATTGCGGCTCCGGCCCGCCAATGCGGGCACCG
>JAOZRQ010000552.1 GCA_029940115.1 Desulfobacterales bacterium | reverse complement strand
GCTCACGCCGAAGTCTCACGCCGAAGTCCGGCGGGAGCAGGGTGGCCGAAACGATGATCAAGGCCTATCTTTTCTGATTATAACGCTTTTTGGGGAGGCCCGTGCACGGGCTCCCTAAATCCGTTATAATCAGTATCTCAAGTTTCGCACCCAAATTTTTGAGTGAATACAGATGGTCAAGTCAATTCTTGGTCCGTCTGACTCAATCTTTGGTCATGATGGGGTGCAA
The DNA here is from genome assembly GCA_029940115.1 of Desulfobacterales bacterium. Lineage (GTDB taxonomy): Bacteria > Desulfobacterota > Desulfobacteria > Desulfobacterales > 4be13 > JAOZRQ01. The sequence continues at coordinate 4,269 of JAOZRQ010000552.1, read as the reverse complement.
GTGCCTGATCTCACATTGCCCAAAAAGTGGGTTTTCGAGGTCGACCATCTCCTGAAACCCTTGAAAAATGGGCTCACATAGGGGTGCGAAACTTGAGTCAGTATCTTTTATGATTTTCCATATTAGCGGGTTCAATCTTCCATGTCAAACCCTGAAACTCTGAAATAAACAAGTGACCAGCTATGTACAGGACAAAAAGTTGTGGATGGGCGAGAAACCCGGCTTTCTCCCAAATGGGCCGACTCCTCCCTGCCCGAAAAAGCCGGGTTTCTTTTCCCGCTCATTTTTTTGTCCTCACAGAGTGACCAGTCAAACCTGTGCGGAGGGCTCTGATTCCGTGTTTGAGCTTTCAGCTTTGGGATTTCAACGTGGATTTTCCTGAAAAATCGGCTCAGACCTCGCCTCTTAACCTCACAAGGCAGGACCCCAAATCATCACTCCAACTCACCATCAACATGGATACTTCTCTTTCAGAACAATGTTGCATGTCCCGGCATCCTCATCATAGGTGACAATGGCCTTGCCGGATGTCAGCTGACTCATGACCTGTGCCATTTTCTGTTCCAAGGGCACAATGGCATGACCGTACTCTGTCCCTTCCCGCGTGATAAATTCTTCGATCAGTCCCTGTAACGCCTCGGGGCTGAGTTGCTCATAAGGAATTTTCACAATTTTGTTCATTACGGATTGTCCTTGAAAAATCCTGATTATAACGGATTTAGGGGAGCCTTAAACGTGAACGTGAACGTGAACGTGCATGTGAACATGCACGTGAACGTGAATGAATGTTCACGTCAGGATTCAAGTTCAAGTTCAAGTTCAAGCTCAAGCTCAAGTTTGCGGGCACGTTCACAGGGCATGCCCGACCCCGGCAATGAATTGCCGGGCTATTTTCACAAGCCCAACCCCGGCAATGAATTGCCGGGCTATTTTCACAAGTCCCTACGGGACTGGACAAATTGTGCATGCCCGGCAATGAATTGCCGGGAACGGGCAGGGGCAGGGAACGGGCAGAGGTTTAACAGGCTGAACTCTGCATGAACATCTTCGTCAGCGGGTTCCCGTTTGAGGGGTCAGACTGAAATCCGAGCTTATACTGAAAGCTGTCCGCAAGGGCCTGCCAGCTCGCCTCGATAATGTCCTCTGAAACCCCGATGGTGCTCCAGATATGATCCTGATCCCGGGTTTCGATCAGCACACGGACCTTTGCCGCAGTTCCATCCCGGCCGTCAATCACCCGAACTTTGAAGTCCACGAGATGCATCCCGTCAATTTGCGGGAAGAAGTTGCCCAATGCCTTGCGTAGCGCGTTGTCCAACGCACTGACCGGGCCATCCCCTTCCGCGGCGGTGATTTCCTGCTTGCCTCCCACCGATATCTTGATGGTCGCGTGCGAGGAACAGGACTGGTTTTTGTCCTTCTCAATGGTCACCCGGAAGGACTCCAAGTCAAAGAACGGTTTGAACTGTTTCGTAAGCTTCTCCAGCATGATCTTGAACGAGCCGTCTGCCGCGTCAAACTGGTATCCCTCGGCCTCCAGAAGCTTGATCTTTTCGACAATTTTGCGGCTGTCAAACCCGTTCCCCAGATCAACGCCCATCTCTTTGGCCTTGTATTCCACGTTGCTTTTGCCGGAGAGATCGGAGACCAGCACCCGCCGGCTGTTTCCGACGCGTTCAGGGGCAATATGCTCATAAGCCCTTGATTCCTTTATGATCGCACTCACATGGATGCCGCCTTTGTGGGCAAAAGCGCTCCTTCCCACAAAGGGTCTGCTGTTCACGGGGATCATGTTCGCGGTCTCGCTGACGAATCTGGAAAGCTTTCTCAGTTTTTTCAGATGTTCCTCGGAGACGCATGGGCAATCCATCTTGGTGCAGAGGATCGGTATGATCGTGATCAGGTCCGCATTGCCACATCGCTCGCCATACCCGTTGATGGTCCCCTGAACCATGACCGCGCCGGCGTTCACCGCGGTGACGGAATTGGCCACAGCCATGCCCGAGTCGTTGTGTGTATGAATGCCGAATTTGACTGGCAGGTCGAGTTCCTGTATGATCGCTTCCAACTCAAAGGGGAGGGTTCCGCCGTTGGTGTCGCAGAGGACGACAATGTCCACACCGCCTTCCATGGCCGCCAGCAATGTCCGCACCGCGTAGTCTCTGTTCTCTTTGTAGCCGTCAAAGAAGTGCTCCGCGTCATAGATCACTTCCCGACCATTCTCCTTCATGTACGCGACCGAGTCGCGTATCATGGCAAGATTCTCTTCCAAGGTATTCTCCATGACCTTCTCCACATGGAGGTCCCATGTCTTTCCGAATAGGGCCACCGCGGGGGTCTCGCTCTCAAGCAGCGCGGCCAGGTTCGGATCTTCGGATGACAATATCCCGGGTCTTCGGGTGGAGCCGAACGCGGTCAGACGGGCGTTCTTCAATTTGATCTGTTTTGCCAGTTCAAAGAACTTCTTGTCCCTCGGATTGGAACCTGGCCAACCCCCCTCAATATAGTGTATGCCGAAGTCATCCAGCCGTTGGGTGATCTTCACCTTCTCTTCCGAGGTGAAGTTGATGTTCTCTCCCTGGGTCCCGTCTCTCAGGGTGGTGTCGTATAACAATATCGGTTCCATTCTGGTTCTCCTGATTTGTTGTCTGTTGTTGGTTGTCAGTTGCTGGCAGGCGTATTTATAAGTTGGAGGAGTCCCGGAGGGACTGCTGAAAACAGCCCGGCAATTCATTGCCGGGTGAGTTGACAGAAGCGCCCGAGTCCCGTTGGGACGACTGAGATGTCCCATTGCATTTCAACAAGCTCAGTCGTCCCTGCGGGACTGGACAAATCATGCATGTCCGCCCGGCAATGAATTGCCGGGTTGTTCTCACAAGTCCCTACGGACAAATGTCCGCCTCACAAGTCAGTCCGCCAGCAATGAATTGCCGGGTTGTTCTCACAAGTCCCTACGGGCAAATGTCCGCCTCACAAGTCAGTCCGCCCCGGCAATGAATTGCCGGGTTGTTCTCACAAGTCCCTACGGGACAAATGTCCGCCTCACAAGTCAGTCCGCCCCCGGCAATGAATTGCCGGGTTGTTCTCACAAGTCCCTACGGGACAATTCACAACCAACAACAAACAACTGGCTATTTCCGATTTTCAGGTCTCAGCGCACGAACTGCCGCGCCGGCTTTCCACATTTCGGAATTCTTGATCACGTCAAGTTCGGCTTGCAGCTTTTCGAGATAATCCGGCGCGCTGTTCGCCTCGATGACCCGTTTCGTCTCCTTGCCTGCCACGACACTTCCATACAAATCATCAAAGAGCGGCACGACCGCCTCCCGGAATCGGGGGGCCCAGTCCAACGCGCCCCGTTGAGCGGTGGTGCTGCAATTTGAGAACATCCAGTCCATGCCGTTCTCCGCGACCAGACGGATCAGGCTCTGGGTCAGCTCCTCCACTGTTTCGTTAAACGCCTCGCTCGGGCTGTGTCCATGCTTCCGCAACACATTGTACTGGGCCTCCATGACACCGGCCAGACATCCCATGAGCACCCCGCGCTCGCCGGTCAGGTCGCTATGCACCTCTTTTTCAAAGGTGGTGGGGAAAAGGTACCCGGATCCGATGGCAATGCCGATGGCAAGGGTTCTCTCGGTTGCCCTGCCGGTCGCGTCCTGAAACACCGCGTAGCTGGAATTAATGCCGCTACCGTCGAGAAAGTTGGCCCTCACACTACGGCCTGAGCCTTTCGGGGCCACGAGGATCACGTCAATGTTGTCCGGCGGGATGACCCCGGTCTGCTCCTTATAGACGATGGAGAATCCGTGGGAGAAGTAGAGCGCGTCCCCCGGGTTGAGACACTCCTTTATCTTGGGCCATGTCACGGCCTGTCCCGCGTCTGAAAGGAGATACTTGATGATCGTTCCTCGTTTGGCCGCCTCCTCAAGGGGGAAGAGGGTCTCCCCGGGGACAAAGCCGTCCGCGACCGCACGGTCCCAGTAATGATCCCCTTCGAGCTGTCCGATGATGACCGGAAAGCCGTTATCCTTCAAATTCATGGCCTGGGCCGGCCCCTGAACACCGTAGCCAAGCACGGTGATCTTCTCCTCCTTGAGCACTTCCCTGGCTTTGTCCAGAGAAAATTCTTCGGATGTGATCACGTCTTCCACAACACCGCCGAAATCAATTTTTGCCATGTTTTCATTCTCCTTGTTCGTTTATGGATGTTAAGAAAAAGATTCTCCTCAGTTTGTAGTTCCGCCTTTAGGCGGTTTCACACCGCCT
>JAOZRQ010000551.1 GCA_029940115.1 Desulfobacterales bacterium | reverse complement strand
TTACAAGGATCTGGAAATTAACAAAAGTCCGCCTCAATTAACCGAATGATGAGATCAAACTGTTTTATATCATCAAAGCAGACACCGGCTATCAGATGGTTTCCTTTGAACAAATTCATATCAAACTGAAATTCGGCACCGTAGTTCCTGTTTTTGAAGCGGGGAGAACCGATAACGCCATCGGGAAATCCGGCGAATCCTTCCGGGAAAGGTTCGAGCATTGTATATTGCTCAAAATAATCATAATATATCCTAACTTTTGTGGAAAGACTGTCGGTAAAAGATCGGGCATACTCCAGTTCTGTCCAATAATTCTTGTGTTCATATATGTTATCATCTGTGAGAGCCCGGGCCCAGCCGATATACGAGCCTCTGTCTTTGTCTGCAAAATGTCCTCTGAAGGTCAGGCTGCCGTAGGACGCTTCCAGAAAGATATCTGTTTTTTTAAGATGCGAATCCGTATCTCCGGGAGTCGTGGAAAAGGGGGTTCCCGAAAGTCTGTCTGCCTCTATTGTCACTTTAGGACCTTCTGTATCTATATAATTAATGCTGCCGAACACCTTGAGATCATCAGAAGATTTTCCCGCCAGAAGGCTGATTTTTTTTGTGTCAAAACTCCCTCCCGTAACGGTCGTCTCCACTCCTTCAATATCATCAGCGTCTTTTGTAATGATGTTTACGACAGCCACAAAAGCGTTGGCTCCGTAAAGGGCCGAACCGGGGCCTCTGACAATCTCTATCTGTTTTGCATTTTCAACAGGAAGATCATCAAACATAATACTCAAGGCACTTCCTGTATAGGACTCATTCAGCCTGTGCCCGTCAAGCATAACCAATATTTTTTCGGACGTTGATGTCCTGATCCCCCTGACCTCGAACATGTGCCTGCCAAACTCATTTATCGAAACCCCAAACCCCGGAACCATCTTCAAAACATCCATCAGGTTCCTCGCGCCCATATTCCTGATCTCATCAGCCGTGACAACCGTGGCAATGGCCGGAGCCTTCCGCACAGCAATCTTGCGCTTGGTGGCCGTCACCATGAACTGCTCTTCCAGCTCATAAAAGGCAAGCTCGTCCTCATCGGCCCTTCCATCATCATCCTGTGCCATGACAAAACATGGGAGAACACAAAGCAATATGCCCGACACCCCAATCCCAAAAAGAACTGCAAACATTTTTTTGATCATCTTCAAAGCCTCCTTTTAAAAAATTAAAAATTAAAAAATCGCCTGTTTGACACTTGATGGTCAGGTCTCTAATTTCAGGTCTCTGGTCTCCACCATCCACCATCAAAAACTTGAACATCATGAAGGATAGATGCTTATACACCGGTAAAATGAATAGGGCAAGCAAAAAAATTAAAGGTCAAGGACCTCCCCTGCATGCGGCTTTCACGGAGTCTCCTTTCATACGAGAAAGTCGGGAACTCAAGCCTTAAGCCTCCTTTGTGTGAACTACAAGGATGGTTTATGAGAAGAGGCCTCAAATCCCGTCGTCTCAAAGTCGATCCCGGGCTCCAAACTCAATACAAGCCTGTCGTTCTTCAGGTGTCAAACAAAAGCGTGTCAGCCCCTGTGGCCCGCAATGGGCCCGCCAACAGGTGGTGTATGACCTGGTCCGTTTCCAACTTTTTGTCCTGTACACAGCATTTTGATACCAAAGGGTTTCAGGGGCGCAAAAAAGGCTGCTCAGTGTATTAAGTTAAAAGACAACGGATCTTGAACCACCGAAGGCCAAAAGGCAATGAGACCGCCATTTTTGCACTCCTTTTGTTGAGCTCTCACAAATGTTTGACGGGACAATGGATGGACAGATCATGGCAATCATCTGATCACACGAATCACAGTTCAGACAACGGGCAAATCATGGCAATCATCTGATCACACGAATCACAGTTCGGACAATGGAGGCATCAAAAAAACTGAGAATGGATTCCGGGTCAGAACTTGTCCCTGACGTTTTTTGTCAGGGATGACGGGAACCTCGTCTGAAGGGAATGAAGCCTCGGGGATTGCCGGTTCCCGTCATTTGCCCGGAATGACAGGTTTGTGTTGGATTTGGGGAATGGGACAAAAGTTCTTTGCCAAAAACCCGGACAAAAGTTTCACCCACATTCGCTCTCCCCGAAAAAACCCGGCTTCGCGTTAAAAATTATCAGCAATAAAATTACAACAAGCTGGAGCTGTCAGAGAAGCCGGGTTTGTTCGCTTGGAACCCACGGCAACAAACAAACGAGCCTTAACCCTTAACCCTTAACCCTTAACCCTTAACCCTTAACCCTTAACCCTTAACCCCTTGACCCTTAACCCTTTTAACCCCTTACAACCCGCCTCATAATAACCAGGTCATATCATCGGCCCGGCGGTCATCGCACCACCGGATCGCGTCGGCCATGATCATCTCTTTCATGGCTTCGGGTTCCAGGTGAACATGGCGTTCCACGATTTTCACAAACCCGTCAATATCAAGCATTTTGTCGTCAGGGGTATGGGCCTCTGTGAGACCGTCGGTGTAAAGCACGAGCGTATCCCCGGGATTCAGGGAAAATTCGTCATTTTTTGTGCCCCGGGAGATATCTGGCTTGAAATTGAGATAAATGCCCCTGGTTCTGATCCGTTCGCAGGTTCGGGTCTGGTCGCGGAAAACGATCATGGAGAGATGTGCGCCCGCGTGTTGGAAGCGTCCGTTGCCCAAGTATTTCAAGGCCATGAATGTCATAAAATGGGATTCTTTCAGGCGCTGTCTCACATTCTTGTACAATATCTCATTGATCTTGCAAACCACGCCCCGCGCGTCACACTCAAGGTTGGTTGTCACTGTCATGTGAACGGTCTGTGTCATCATCATAATCAGTCCCGGGGTGACCCCATGACCGGACACATCTCCGATGGCAACCCAGAGATTGCCTGATCTGTCAAGGGTGACATCATAAAAATCCCCTCCGACCTCATCTGCGGGAAGCATTGTCGCGACGATCTCCATGTCCGGATGAACCTCCTCTGCGAGCACAGGCAGGAGTGAGGTCTGAATTTTCCGGGCAAGCTCCATTTCTTGGGCCAGGGCCGCGGATTTTGACACCGCGTCACTTAATCCCCCGATCAGATGATTCACACCACTGACCAGATCACGCCATCCGCCCTCAAACGCGGCCGAATTGCCCCGGATATCCAAGGTTCCCTGTCCCACAGCCTGAATCATGCCATCGGTCTCTTCCTGAAACTTTCTGAGCTGGGAGAGCATTCCCTGAAACGCGTTCCCCAAGGTGTCTTTCTGAGACCGGGGCATGATTTCATGGGTCAGGTCACCGGACGCGACCCGGTCGGCGGTATATGCCATGTTCTGAAGATAGACCACCATGTCCTCGAAGTCCCGGGTCAGGGCCATGATCTCATCGCCCTGACGCGGTGACCCTTCGGCTTTTTGCTGATCCTCCCCGGCGTCTGTTTTCTGCCCGCGCTGAGAGAGTTCGGTATTGCTCATGTCTCCCGAAGCAATGATCCGCACGTTCTGGGCCAGCTTCTTGATGGGGCCGGTCATCTGTGAACCGAAGAAGTATGCACAGACGATGCCCAACAAGGTGATGAGAAGGGCAATGATCCAAGACTGCATCCGGAGTTCCCGAACAGACGCTTCAAGGTGTGAGGTGTCGAGTTCAATATATATGAATCCGATGACTTCCTTCTGATATGAGGGTGTCGGGTCCGGGTTGTCCGCATTCGGGTCCGGTTCATCTCCTGAATGAGCATCCTCTGTTTCATATCCGTCCTCATCTTCTGTCGGGGGATAGATGAGACGGACGCTTCTGAGCAACTTTCTGCTTTTGTCCCGGGATATCCTGCTCTCTTTTTTGTTGAGATGTCCGAGAACATACGGGTCATCAATCCTTGAAAACTGACGGAATTTTTCCTGATCCGAGGTGGCGATGACCATTCCGTTGGGATAAGCCACCACCAGCAATCTGATCTCCGGATCCTTTGCCCCGACTTCATGAATCAGTTGCTGCAAATCAGAGAAAGTGCTCTCCCCAATCCCTTTGGCAGAGACAATTGAAAAATTCCTGTCAAGAAGCGCTGCTTTGCCCTCAAGGTCTCTGATCAGAAGGGTTTCCGACTGTTTAATAAAAACAACGGAAAGCGTCAGAGTGGTAAGGATCAGCAACCCCGCGATCCCGAGAATGAACTTGGACCGGATGCCCATGTCTGTCAGCATCTTTGTCACTGATAAGTTTGAAATGATTGTACCTCCTTTGCATGTTTTGTCCGGAGTTCAGAGTTCACTCTGTGCGGACTGTGTACAGGACAAAAAATTGTGGCAAGAAACCCGGCTTTTTTTCCCAAACGGGCAGATCTCCAAACCGTCAGAAAAAGCCGGGTTTCTTTTCCCATTCACTTTTTTTGTCCTGTACACAGCTGTACGGATCAAAAAGATTGCCCGGAGTTCAGAGATTGTCCGGAGTTCAGAGATTGTCCGGAGTTCAGAGATTGTCCGGAGTTCAGAGATTGTC
>JAOZRQ010000550.1:2532-4507 GCA_029940115.1 Desulfobacterales bacterium | reverse complement strand
CCAAACTGCAAGTTTGGCACTCCGGAGCGACAAACATTTTGTTGAAAGCTCTATCAACCCCTGCTGACCAACCGCCTTTTTTTGGAGGTATGAATCAATGAAACCCTGTGTAGTATTCATTGCGGCACTGATTGCCGCGTGTATGTTTGTCGGAAATGTCCATGCAGATGACGATGTCATGTGCGCGCAGGTCATCACTTATGGCCTGAACCCGGAAACCCTTGAATGGGAAGTCTTTCCCACGCCCTGCGATGTGCCCGAGGGATGGCGGTCTTCCATGACCCGGCCCGACACCGACCCGCTTGACCCGGGCGTCATTACAGATCCGGCCAATGACGTGGATGAAGAACCGCTGATCATCTCGCCAGCCCCAGAGGATATCCCCCTGATTGCCCCATACGAACCTGATGTCTCCTGCAAGGCGGATTACAATGGGGACGGCTTCGTGGAGCGGGAAGATCAGGTCGGAAAGAGACGGGCGATAAAAAGTGAGTTCAGAACTTGGAAGCGGAAATGCTGGCGACCCAAGAAAGACTGCGGGGATTACAATCATGACGGCAGGGTTGACCGGAGGGATCTGATCGGGAAAAGAGAGGATGACGACAGAAAGTTCAAAGGCTGGAAAGATGACTGCTGGCAGTCAGCCATGCGGCTTCAATCCAGTGAGGCAAACGACATCGGCATGGACTCGAGAGTCAGCGAGTGTGGCGGCTTTGCCGCAAAATCAGAGGCAACATTGGACAGGGAAGATGACCATTGCAGAGATGAAAAGCTGACATGGACGTATGACGACGCATCCCAGACGCTGACGCTGATTGACGAGAATGTCTGGCTCAACTGTTGCGGCAAGCGTGCCGTGAGCGTGTCACTGAATAAGGTCACAGGGGTCTATGAAATGTATGAGACCGACAAACCTGAAATGACAGATGGACGTCCGTCTCGTTGCAGATGCATCTGTTTCTTCGATTTCCAGGTTCAGGTGCCGGATGTGCCTTCCGAAAATGTCCAAGTGGCAATTCTCCGCACAGTTGCCGAAGATAAGGAACCGCTCACCACCGTGTGGAAAGGGGAACTCGACCTGACGGAGGCTCAGGGTGTCGCAGACGTGCAGGAGAATGTCGGCTGGTGCGACTTGGAACCGGAGTGCCTGGATGAGGAGATCTGCGGAAACGGTTTGGATGACAACTGCAATCACCAAGTTGACGAAGGTTGCGGAGAGGAATGCGGCGGCATCATGGGACTCGGCTGCCCGGACGGCCAGTTCTGTCTCTACCCGGAAGATACCTGCCATTGGCGGGATCATATGGGCGTCTGCACTCTTGTCCCTGACTTCTGCATCGAAGTCTATGCCCCGGTATGCGGTTGCAACGGAAAGACCTACGCCAACGATTGCTTTATGGCCATGGCCGGGCAGTCCAAGATGCATGATGGGCCGTGCAAGTGATTGTCAATTGCCTGTTGCAGAATTTCTCTCTCGTTACGAGGCTTCGCGCAAGTGATCCGTTTCACAATTTTGTGAAAGGGGAATCACTAAGCACTGGGGAACGAGTGTCAGTTCCTCCACTTGCAGGAGATTGGCAAATCAAACATGCGGAGATTTGCCAATCCCCCGCAAGCTGGCTTGGCTTGGGCCATCCGATTCCCCGATAATTCCATGAAGGGATCATTGATCATCTGGATCAATCCCCAAGGCGCGGAGCTTCTCGGCCAGTCGTTCCGCCCGCCCTCTTTCCTGCTCGGCCCGTGCGGCCTCCTGCCTTCGCAGTGCGGCCTCTTGGTCGGCCCGTTCGGTCTCTTGGTCGGCCTCATTTTTCAAACATAAGCATGCGCGGCACGGCCTTGTCAAGGATGGGAACACAGGCCGGACTCTCGCCTTCGGCTCTGCCAAAATTTCATTTTGGCACTCCGGATTTGTCAATCCACAGGCCGGACTCTCGCCTTCGGCTCTGCCAAAATTTCATTTTGGCACTCCGGA
>JAOZRQ010000550.1:0-2432 GCA_029940115.1 Desulfobacterales bacterium | reverse complement strand
TTTGTCAATCCAATCTTATTCAATCCACGCTTTGTGGAACCGGAGAAACCCTGTGGGATGTTGCACCACATCATGGACCTCCTTCCGACGGCCAATGATCTGTTGGGCATGGGCCAAGGGAACCCAGGGGGCTTGGTTGTGGATAATCTCCTGTGCCTTCCGGTAAAGTCTGATTCGCTCCTGCTTTTCGGAAATCTGTTGCGCCTTGACAAGAATCTCATGCAACCCTTCATCTTTAAAAAATGCAAGATTTCCCGCCTTCGGTTTCACCGCGTTATCCTTGTCCAGAAGCACATACAAAAAATTGTACGGATCACCGCTGCCCGCGATCGCGCCGCTCAAACACATGTCATGCTCTCCGTTGGCGGTCTTGTCAATGTATGCGGCCCATTCATGGGTGACAATCTCTGCCCTTATGCCGACAGCAGCCAAGTTCGCCTTGATCGCCCGGGCAATCTTTTCTGGCTGGGGCATGTAGGGCCTCGGCACCGGCATTGCCCAGAGTGTGGTCGTGAATCCCTTCTCATATCCTGCTTCTTTTAACAAGGCCTTTGCCCGCTTCCGATTGTATTCATAATCGGCTATGTCATCATTATATCCCCATACCACCGGCGGGATCGAATTCTTGGCCGGAATGGCCAGATTCTGATAGAGCAGTTTGATCAGATTGCGTTTGTTGATGGCATGATTGACCGCCTGTCTGACCTTGACCTGATCAAAGGGGGGCTTTTCGGTGTTCATGGCGAGGTATCCCACATTCAGCCCGGTGATGATCTCGAATTTCAGCGCCTTGTCCAACCTGATCTTCTTCGCGGCATTCGGATCGATTCCGTCCATGCCGTCAATCGATCCAGTGCTCAGTGACAGTAGCCGGCTTTTATTGTTGATGATCGTCTTAAAGACAAGTCGGTCAAGATGAGGTGGCCCTCCCCAGTAATCCCGGTTTTTGAACAAGATGATCCGATCTCCCGGGACCCATTCTTCAAATTTGAATGGGCCTGTGCCCATCGGATGCTTCCCAAAGTCGTCTCCCCATTTTTTCAGCGCCGCGGGGCTGATGATGGGCGCGGCGGTCGGTTCTGCAAGGTTGTACAGAAACGGCGCGTAGAATTTTCCCAGCAGAATGCGGAGCGTCTGTTCATCCACCGCCTTCACGGCCCTCACATATTCAAAGGTGCTCGGGTTGGCAAAATCCTTTCGATAAAAAGGATGTTTCGGGTCAATCTGGCGCATGAATGAGAAGACCACCGCGTCCGCGTCAAAAGGGGTTCCGTCGTGAAATGTGACGCCTTCACGCAGATGAAATGTCCATTCCTTTCCATCAGCCGAGGTCTCCCAGGAGACCGCCAGCGCAGGCTCCACCTCAGTGGAGCCATCTTGGAAACGAACCAGTCCTTCAAAAAGATTTGCAATCACTTTGGAAGCCTCTCCGTCGTCGGTTCTTGCAGGATCCAGGGACGCAGAATCTCCCCCCCCGATTCTCCCAAATCTTCGTTTTTTCATATATTTCAACAGGTTCACGCCATTCCTGATCTTGTCACGCTTGGCGTGAAAAAGACGACTTTCCTTCTGGGATGAATCAGATGAACGTTGCCTTGAGACAGACAAATCCCATCTCCCCGGAATCCCCTCCATTTCCCGCAGTTTGTCCTCCATCCCCCCATCCTCCTCCCGAGTGTCCGTCCGTCTCCCGGCATTCCCTGCCGGCTCAAGCGTGAGAGAGCTCAAGCAAAGGAGTGAAAGGCGGTCTCATTGCCTTTCAACCTTCACAATTTGAGACTCAATGTCTTTCAACCTCAATGACTGAGCAGCCCTTCTTGCGTCTCATTCCCTTCAGTATCAAGGAAAACTTGAGATGTCAAAAAAAATGTCGCCTTCAGGGTGCCAGCTCAAGCACCAAAAGAGCTCAAGCAAGGGAGTGCAAGAAGGGCAGTCTCATTGCCTTTCAACCTTCACAATTTGAGACTCATTGCCACTTTCCTTCAAGGTTCAAAAAATATCTGAGCACCAAAACCCGGTTTCTTTTCCTTTAACCTTCACCCCTTTAACTGAAACCGGGTTTTTTTCCTGTTTTGTGCCAATCCCTTTGGTGTCAAGAAAAACTTGAGATGTCAATAAACCGCTTGAAGGCGGAACTACGAGAACTTCCGATATGTCACCACAAACTCATCATTATCCGGTTCCAGAGAGAAGAGGCATTCAACACCCTTCGCCTCACATGATCGGATCATCCGCAGAATGCCTTTTCCCCGGCGTTCCATATATCCGTGCCCGCTCAGAAATGAATGCCGAAAAAGAGTTGCTTTTTTTTGCTGGCATGATAAACATGATAAATTAGTTGATGGAAAAGGGCAAAGAAGCCCCGTTTCCAAGATCAAAGTTTGTAGTTCCGCCTTCAGGCGGTCTCACACCGCCTGAAGGCGGAACTACAA
>JAOZRQ010000549.1 GCA_029940115.1 Desulfobacterales bacterium | reverse complement strand
ACACATAATCCCTGATTATAACGGATTTCGGAGAGGACCGGACCGGGAATATGACTGATTCTAACGGATTTTGTGGTTGCATAAGATTTCAGACGGCTGTGATCCCTGCAGACCGCGGATGAACGCGGATGAACGCTGATGCTCCCGCACCCTGACCGGCCGCACAGGCCGTGGGCGTCTGTCTGCGTTCATCTGCGTTCATCTGCGGATCATATTGGAAACCACAAAAACCGTTAGAACCAGGAATATGACAGCGGATAAGCGGATGAAACGGATAACTCTCTCCCTCCCGGAATCCGCTGGCACACCCGATCCGGGAATATCTGTCTCATCCTGAAATCCGATCCGGGGTCCGGGCCGGGAATATCCGTTTCATCCTGAAATCCGCTGTCATATTACCGGCCTCCCCTGAATCCGTTATAACCAGCACAATCCTGTTTATCTGATCGGCATCACCGAAATATCATACCCGTAATCCATCAGAATGTCAGTGCATTTCTCACTGAAAAATTCTGTCAGTTCGATCTCCCTGTCCTCATCTTCAACACGGATTGCGGTTAAGAAGGGATTACTGTTCACTTTTCGGAATGGCCCCGATTACATGCAAAGGCTCCGGCATGAGCGGTTCGGAGTAATCCTTTACCATGAAAATGGATTTTCATCACCGGGGTGAAAAGTCCTTTTCATGGAAGTTTCTTAAGCATAATCCGTGTAGATAAGCGAAATCAGGAAGCTCCTTTCATTATTTAATCAGGGTTCGGACAATTGATTCAAGATGATGTTCAAGTGGGCATTCGATCAAATTTCTTATACACCTCACTGTCATTGCGTTTTCCGACGACTGCGATTTTCACAGTGTCCGCATCCACTCGGTAAATAATCCGATATTCTCCGATATCAGCACGACGATACTCCGGGTTTCCGATCAGTTGCTTTGAGTCATGGGGCTCAGGATCTTCACGGAGTTTGAGGATCGTGCTGACGACTTGGCGATACTGTTTGGCCTGAAGCTTGGAGATGAATTTTCCAGATGATTTGGTGATGTCAAGCTTATACATGGCAGTCTGTCCCAAGTCTGTTCAAAAGAGATTTTGAAGCCTCCTCTCCCAGATATCCCTCAGCTTCGGCACGTTCGGCACGATCCGACCAGTACGCGTCTTCCAATTCCGTCAGACGTTTATACATTGCATAGGAAATGACGACAGACTTCATGCGTCCCGTCTTTTCAATGATGACAGGATATGTCTCGGCCAAGTCGAGATATTTTTCCAAATCATTTTTGAGTTCGGCAGTTGTTATGGTCATGGCCTCTCCTCCTTAAATCGGGGCATTGTTTTTTCCTTTTAGGAAATTTTCAGGATTTTGTCCGGCAAAACCGAAATCAGGATAATCCCGTAATCCTTTAATCAGGGTTCGCTCCTTATTCCTCCCCGTTCATAAACTCCGCCATTTCTCATTCCCGGGATCCGGCTTGGGCGCATGAAGCAGAGCCTCATACACATTAATAGCCTCGTAACGAGGGAAACAGATTCACAGACTGACAACCTCAACATCAAGATATCTCTTTACCTCATGCTCCTGTCCGAGAAAACGGTCTATCTCATCCAGCACAGTTGCATGATAATATCGTTCGCCGCAGTTTCGGCAGATTTCTGCTTCGACTTTTTCAACGATATACAATTTCCCGCGAAACCAGTGTTGTTTCCCAACCCTTTTTTTAATGGTCCGTCCGTTGCAAAATTCACAAATCATATCACTTTTCCGTTAATGCATAAGTGGTTATTATTATCAGATTGTCAGCCTCTTTAAACCTGCAAACAACATGAATCATTCTGTCAGTTCGATCTCCCTGTCTTCGTCTTCGGGTTCGGTGACATTGATCCACACATTGTCAGGATTTTCAGGGCCTTCAGTAATGTCAACAAACCGGACATCGGGAAAATGCACTCCCAATTCCTTCAGAAGTTTCTCAATAAGTTCTTGCTGTTTGAAGTTTATTCTCATTTGTCCAACTCTTTTTCTATCATCTGAATCATCTCTGCCGACTGAGAAAGTTTTTTTCCTTTCAGTTGCCCGGTTGTGTCTCATCTGCATGGATCGTGTGTCATCTACACGGGTTAGTGATAAACAGGGATTACGAGTTCATCGACCATAAATCCCTTCTTATCGCTAATCCTTGTGGCACCGCCATCTGCACGGATTAAGCATGAACTTCTGTTGTCTGCAAAGGTACGGCAAACTCCCGCACACGGAACATGTCTCTCTGACCCACAGGCCGGATATCTTTCTGAGTGAGAGTCAGAAGAGCCACAGTCTCCCCCCGGCCCGTCACAAACTCCACCTCATAAGCCAAATTGTCATCATAGCAATGAACAACTGTTCCCATGTCGTGTTTTTTCAATGCGTAAGCTTCCACGTCGTGTGAAAGGATAACTGTATCCAATTCTTTTATCATTTTCAGCCTCCTTTTGTTCAGGCCGGATATGCGGTGACAAAGCGCGGGTCAGTCTTGCCGGTGTCAATAATCCAGACAGTCGTGACTTTTACAGAAATCCCCGCAGGAGTCTCCAAAGTTCCGTCAATGACATACTTCGTACCATGTGCCGAGGATGTCACCTCTCTGATCGGTTGGGTCTGAGCAACAGATGACAAACCATATTCCAGCAATTCCGTATTCGTCTCATTGTATCCGAAAGAACGGAAAAATTTTGCCTTTGATTTACCCACAGGATGAGTTTCCGACAACAAGTAGGCACTCAGTTTGGGAGACGGAACATAAGCTTTATAACGGTTAGGAAGAAACATTCCTGAATTCCTCTCATTGCATGTTTGCTCTGTGTTTATGACAACCGCCCGCACGGCATTCGGACATGTCAGTATATGATGCGACCCTTTCCTGCGTTTGTACTGACATCCATGCAGTTGAAATATCCTGATCTGTGTTTTCCAATTCGTGGGTGAAATTTTTGGCATCATGCAATCCGCAGTGAATATTGTTCCGGCAATGAATTGCCGGGCTATTTTCAATTGTCCCTCCGGGACAGAAAATCCTTTCTTATCCCTAATCCGTGTAGATGACACACAATCCGTGTAGATGACACACAATCCGTGTAGATGACACACAATCCGTGTAGACAAGCCCATGTCAGATTCAACCTGCCTCAATGTCTGCCGGCAGGGGGCTGAAAATTTGTTCCGCTTCTATGGGGATAGCGATAGGAACAAAACATGACGCGGGATATAAGTAATCTTCTCCTGTCTCGTCAATAATTCGCAAATAATTGCTTTTGGCGGCCGATTCGTCAGGAAGAACCTGATAGACGGCTTTGACATTCAGGTCATAAGAATAGCCGCTATTGTTGATACAGATTGCGAAACGCATACATTTTCTCCCATATTTGATTTTTTAATCCAAAAATCGTTTGATTTTCATTCTTTTTCTGCCGATGCCGGATGCCTCGTACCAGTGAATTTCGGCAGGCCGTATCGTGTCATCAGAGAGAAAGACTCCGAACCGCAGATTCACGCAGATTTCACGGGTCTCACAGATTTTCAGCCTTGCTGAAACCGAAATCAGGAAAATCCTTTCATCCTTGTAATCAGAGTTCGCCCCTTTTTTCTCCTCGTTCATAAACTCTGCACATTTCTCGTTCCCGGACTCCGGCCTGGGTGCATGAGCCAGAGCCTGTATGCGTTACGAGGCAGAGCCTCGTAACGAGGGAACGAGGGAAAGTTAAAGTTTTATCTGTAAACATCACGTCTGTGCCTGACTCGTAAGATAAGCACTGTGTCATCAACGACTGCATAGACAATTCGGTAGTCTCCGACCCTGTATTTTCTCAGACCGGCGAATTTCCCTGTGAGTTCGGGATAATCCTCGGCTTTTTCCGGAAGATCACGCTCTATTTTGTTCAGAATTCTCTCCGCATGCTTCTTGTCAACCCTTTTAAGATCACGCCATACAGAATTTTTGAATGTGATTTTATATGCCAAGTCTCCTCCTCATCTCCTCGGCGGATATCACCGGATCAGAAGGATCACGGAGACGATCCCGGGCTGTCTTCAAATCTGCGTAATCTTCCAGATATGATTCCAAAGCTTTTTGTATATGAAAAGATTCGGATTCCTTTGTTTCTCTGACAAATATCTCAAACATCATGGCGAGATTGTCAGGTACGTTTGCGGAAATCATTCTGCTCATTTTGTCCTCCTTGTTTTTCAGTGATTTTTTCAATTCTCCGAACAGCCGGGGACCATTCAGCGAAAGTGACAAGACCTCGAAATCCTGATATGCTTCTGTTGTCCCTACGGGACAGGGCGTTTGGGGTTCAATCCGCTCCCGGCAATGAATTGCCGGGCTATTTTCAGTTGTCCCTACGGGACAGGGGCATTTGGGGTTCAATCCGCTCCCGGCAATGAATTGCCGGGCTGTTCTCAGTTGTCCCTCCGGGACAGGGCATTTGGGGTTCAATCCGCTCCCGGCAATGAACTGCCGGGCTCCCGGCAATG
>JAOZRQ010000548.1 GCA_029940115.1 Desulfobacterales bacterium | reverse complement strand
GCGGAACTACAAACTTTTTGGCTTGAAAAATGTAAACCATAAATGAAGGATGCCCTTTTTGGCTTTGAAAAATGTAACCCCATAAATGTAAGGATGCCATGAAATGAAACCGTTTTCCAAATGGACCATAGAAGAAGTGGAGGATGAATTTCATGTGGTCCTGCATAAGCAGAGTGACCTGCTGGAAAAATGGATGGCTCCCCGTTCTCAGCCCTCCAAGGAAGAAGAAAAGGTGCTCAGTGAGTTGTCTGAAACATTGCAGGATCGGGTATGGGATTGGAACGAAGACGAACTGAAGATCTGTTTCATCGCGCGGTTGTTGCATCTCGCTGACTTTGAGCATGGTGACTACCGGCCTTTTTTTTCAAGAGAGATTTCCGCGGTCCACAATGAGGAGAAATTATCCGGAACCGTTGATTTCATGGTGGCTTGGGGCAAGCGATCTCCCAAACGCCCGCTGTTTTTCATCAATGAACACAAAAAGGAGCATGACTCATCTGGCGATCCCTTGGGACAATTGATGATCGCCATGGTGGCCGCCCAGAAAGTCAACAATGACGACAATCCGGTTTACGGCGCCTATGTCATGGGCCGCTACTGGCACTTCACCGTGCTGCATGGTCTCTCTTACGCCGTTCATACCGGGCTGAACGCTGCCGATGAGGGTATCAGACAGATTTTCGGCGTGTTGAGGAATGTGAGGGAGATCATTGAGGATCTGATTGGATTGAAAGATCGGAGAGAAATTGTCGCCAAAGCAGGTGAGCCAAAGCGGGAGACAGAGAGAGACAAATCCCATGAATGACATACAGAGACAGGGACAGCGTATTGTCCGTCATGAAACGCCGGCAAGCATCGGCAACGCAGTTGAATTGTCAGCCGGTTATGGCGGACGGTCACGCCTTGTCGCAGGCGGGACTGACCTGATGATTGAGTTGGAGCGGAACCGGCGAACCGGGATTGACACCCTGATTGATATAAGCCGTATCCCCGGATTAAACGAAATCCGTCAGCATCATGACGGGAGAATACATCTCGGGCCCCTTGTCACCCATAATCAGGTGATTGCGTCAGGTCTGCTTGCAGACAAGGCCCTGCCTCTGGCCCAGGCCTGCTGGGAAATCGGCTCACCTCAGGTTCGGAACCGGGCCACTGTGGCAGGGAACCTGATCACAGCCAGTCCGGCCAATGACACCATTCCCCCCCTGATGGCCATGGGGGCCAGCGTGACACTGACCTCAATCCGGGGAGAGCGGACCGTACCCCTTGACGCGTTTTACACAGGAGTGCGTCAGACGGTGATGACTCCTGATGAGATGATGGTTGACATCAGTTTTCCGGCCATGAGGCCGAATGCGCGGGGAATGTTTGTCAAATTGGGACTGGGCCGAACACAGGCCGTGTCGGTGGCCAACATGGCGGTGATGTTGACCTTTGAAGGAGATCAGATCGCGGATGCGGTTCTGTATCTCGGAAGTGTGGCCCCGACAGTCATCAACGCGTCGGACGCGGAAGTTTGTCTGGCCGGCGGATCTCTGACGGATGAGACGATTCAGGAGGCCGCCCGATTGGCCGCGGCAGTCTCATCTCCCATTGATGACCTGAGAGCAAGCGCAGCTTATCGGACCGAAATGATTCGCGTGATGGTCAGACGCGCACTGAAAGCCCTGCGTGACGGCGAGGAGCGATCCAGATGGCCGGCCGATCCGGTGATGCTGTGGGGGCAGAACTCTGACGGGCGTGTCCCGACAGGCTCACGATTCGCGGCCAGCCACGATCCTGACACGCCCATTGAGGCCGCCGTCAACGGCCGAACCGTTTCCGGGAGGAACGGCGTACACAAAAGCCTGCTACACTGGTTACGCGAACAGGGGGCACTCACCGGAACCAAAGAAGGCTGTTCCGAGGGCGAATGCGGGGCCTGCACGGTCTGGATGGACGGAATCGCGGTGCTGGCCTGCCTTGTGCCCGCGCCCCGGGCCCATAATACAGAGATCATCACCATTGAAGGACTGGCCAAGGGGAACGATTTGCATCCCTTGCAGCAGGCATTTGTTGAGCAGGGGGCTGTGCAATGCGGATACTGCACCCCGGGTTTCATCATGTCAGGCGCAAAACTGCTGGAGGAGAAACCGAATTCCGGACATGACCAGATCAGACAGGCTTATGCCGGCAACCTGTGCCGTTGTACCGGGTATTACAAGATGATCTCGGCTGTTGAACAGTTGCTGAATAAGAAATAATCTGTGTACAGGACAAAAAGTCGGGAACGGCAAGAAACCCGGCTTTTTTCCCAACGGGCCGACTCCCCAACTGCAAGAAAAAGCCGGGTTTCTTTCCTCAAATCATTTTTTTGTCCTGTACACAGAGAAATAATATCAGAGGGAAACATGGAACCAGATAATACTGCGGACAGACCTTGCCCTGTCAATTCTTTCAATGAGTGGGATCCTTTGGAAGAGGTGATTGTTGGAAGGCTTGAGTTTGCCACTTTTAAATCGTCGGATATAATTGATAAATTTGTCTCTACGAGTGACAAATGGGATGAATTTGCAAAACAGGTGGCCGGAAAAAAGGGAAATTTTTATTCGGAGCATCTGATCAGGACGGCCCAGAAAGAGCTTGACGAATTTATTCATATCCTGAAATCAGAAGGTGTCATTGTACGCCAGCCTGAGATGGCAGACTATTCGCTTCCTTATGCGACACCTGACTGGCAGGTGCAAACCGGCTTTAACGCCGCCAACCCGCGCGATGTTTTTCTGGTCATTGGCAATGAGATTATTGAAACTCCGATGGCTGACCGGAATCGCTATTATGAAGCATGGGCTTACCGAGGTTTGTTAAAAGAGTATTTCAAAGCAGGAGCCAGATGGACATCAGCGCCGAAACCTCAGCTTACAGATGCCCAGTATAATTTGGATCATAAGTTTCCGGCTTATGCGGTGAGTGAATTTGAACCCACTTTTGACGCTGCCGATTTTGCACGCTGCGGACGTGACATTATCGGTCAGAAAAGTCATGTTACCAACCAGCTTGGTATTGAGTGGCTGCAACGCCATCTGGGAGATGGATATCATATCCATCTTATTGAGAACCTCAGTCCGTATGCGATACACATTGACAGCACATTTATGCCGCTTGCACCGGGGAGGGCGTTGATAAACCCTGAATTTGTTGATCCGAAGAAGCTTCCGCCAATACTGAGAACATGGGATGTTCTGGTTGCGCCTGAACCGGTTCCTTATAATTCACTAAGTGTTATGAGCAACTGGATCAGCATTAACACACTGATGCTGGATGAGAAGCGCATTATTGTTGAAAAAAGGCAGGAACCGCTGATTATCGCTTTGAAAGAATGGGGCTTTGAACCGATCCCGTGTTCATTTGAAAATTACTATCCGTTTCTGGGCGGATTTCATTGTGCCACGTTGGATATTCGCAGGCGAGGAACCTTGCAGTCGTATTTCTGATATCGCGGATCAAAAGCTCCCCGATTTCATCATTTGGGAACCGTGACCAAACAACTTTCCCTGCTCCGGCCGAATTGACAAATCCGGCGGTCCGGTTCGCCAAATGCCAATACGAACCGAGGGAAAGCTGTTCGATCATTATTCCTTAAAACTTTTGGCATCCTTCATTCATTTTGCATGGAAAGTCGTTTGCACTTTCCAGATGGGAAAAGTCTGTAGTTCCGCCTTCAGGCGGTGTGGCACCGCCTGAAGGCGGAACTACAAGCTTTTTGGCCTCAAAAAACTGTAAACTGATGGATGAAGGATGCCAAACTTTTCATGAATTATTATTATGAGAAAGAAAATTTCGAGAGAAAATTTGGATTCAGCTTTGACATCTGTCAAAGAATGGCTTGACATGCGGGTCGCCCAAAAGGGAGACGGCGCTTTTGTCAACATACATGAAGCCCGCGGCGTTTTGGATGAGGAATACAATGAGCTGATGGAGGCGTTGCACAAGCGTGATTTCCCGGAAATTGAACACGAATTAAAGGATCTGATTGCCGGGGGGCTGTTCACCTTGGCATGTATTCATGCAAATGCGCTGGACAAGTGAAACGTGATGCGTGAATTCACGTTTCACGCATCACGTTTCACGCATCACGTTTCACGCATCACGTTTCACGCATCACGTTTCACGTCTCACGGCCGGCAAGTTTATTGGGTCAGTATTCCATAGGAGGGTCCATGGCACCGCTTCGGTGACGACACATGCACGGGTGAATATCCGTCTCCCTATGATTTGCGGGATTTTTGGATGGCCAAGATGGTTTGGGGGAAAGCCGCTTTGGGATCATTTTGTGGAGAGACTGTTTTGTTGACAGGCCCGGGCCGACATGCTTGCGGACATCGTGGGATGGTGCCGGCTAGAGGCACATGCGATTTTTGATGTCGGCGCTGTCAGGGGACCACAAAGTGTTCTCCCATTGCAGCTCGGGCCCGCCAATGCAGGCACTGGCATGATTCGCATGTCAGTGCCCCCGAAGGCGGACACTCCCATTTGCA
>JAOZRQ010000927.1 GCA_029940115.1 Desulfobacterales bacterium | reverse complement strand
GGGCAGGCGGTTCCCCTCAAAGAACATGTGCTCGGTGCGGCACAGGCCGATCCCCGGCCAAAAAAAATTCAGGCTGTGATGAGACAGAGAACGTATCTAGTTCTAACGGGTTTTGTGGTTCTGTGTCATCTCAGCCGGTCAAAAAAACGCGGAGGACCACCCGAATCTCCGCGTTTCTCTGCGTCCTCCGCGTTAAAAAAACCTGATTATAACGGATTTAGGGGAGCCTTAAACTTGAACGTGCACGTGAACGTGAACGTGCACATGAACGAATGTTCACGTCAGGATTCAAGTTCAAGCTCAAGTTTGCGGGCACGTTCACAGGGCTCCCTTAAATCCGTTATAATCAGAAAAAACCCGGCTTCAGACCACAAAATCCGTTAGAATCAGGAACGTATGTATGAGACAGTCGGAATTTGCCCCCCTGAAATACTCCCTTCACCCCATTGATATCCTTTCTGTTTTGATGAATAAAGCTATTTGGGTTCTGGTTCCTCGATCTGAGTTTCCGGACTCTGAATGCTGGATTTCGCTTGTCAAGACTCAGTGTCCAGAACCCAGCGTCCAGAACCCAGAAAGGAAAAGATCATGGAAAGGCAGTTCATTGAGTTGGAGGATGGGATCATCGTCCAAGTGACGGTTCCCGAAGATGAGGTTCGCCGTGTCGGGAGAGGGGGACCCAGAGAGATCACCAAGGTTGGGAAGGCATTTGACGCGGTCAAGGATCTGATCGTCAAGGGCTGCAAGCCGCTGACAGAGACGTGGGAGCTTGTCAATCAGGAGATGAAGGCGGAATCCGCAGAGGTCGAGTTCGGCATCAGCTTCACGGGCAAGGGATCTGTCTGTCTGGTGGAATCGAGCGCGCAGGCCAGTCTGAAGGTGAAGATCAAGTGGCGTTTCTGATTCAATCAGGGTGATCCTTTGTTCTCAGTTTACACTTTTTTCCCTGAACCCGAACTTGCACATGAACGTGATTCGTTCAGGTTCAGGTTCAAGTCGAAATCATTCAGCTGTGTACAGGACAAAAATTCGGGAATGGGCAAAAAAAACCCGGCTTTTTTCCAAACGGGCCGATTTATCTTGATGCCGCCAGAAAAGCGTTTCTTGAGAAAGACCAAAAGGACAAAAAATTTCCTGAAATCAGAATTGACTCCCCTCAACCTTCCTTGATCATCAACGCCTTTTCTGTTCCCATCAAAGGCGTCGCCACAGGTGATGCTTTTGTCCGCCACATTACCGTCAACAACAAAGCAATACCCATTTACGTCTCAG
>JAOZRQ010000092.1:13742-16492 GCA_029940115.1 Desulfobacterales bacterium | reverse complement strand
ACAAAATGAATGGAGGGATCGTCTTGCATCTCTTTCAAGTCCCCACAATCTGACCGTATTCCATTTTGATCACCCGGTCCGCGGTGTGAAAGTGCCGGTCGTCATGGGTGACGGCGATGACGCTCTTCCCCTGCGCCTTGAATTCCGGAAGCAGGGTCCCGTAAAAATGCTCACGGAAATGCGGATCCTGATCCGCGGCCCATTCGTCAAAGACATATACGGGCTTGTCCTCCATCATGACGGTGACCATGGCCAGCCGCTTCCTCTGACCGGTGGAGAGGTCGAGGGTGCTGAACCTTCCGCCGCCATATGTCACCCGCTTTTCCAGTCCGAAGCGTCTGAGAAGTCCCCTGAGCCTCTCCTCATCAATGTCGGTCATGCCGTAAAGACGATCAAAGAGGTGGAAGTCCGTGAAGATCACTCCGAAAAGCTCCCGGTATGCTCGGATGTCGGCCTCTTTCCCGTTCACAAGGAACCGTCCTGACGCGGTGTGATACAGTCCCGTGATCAGCTTGAGCAGGGTGGACTTGCCGCTGCCGTTGCCGCCGGTGATGAAGAGGGTCTCCCCGGCCCTGAACGACATGCTCAGGGGGCCGACGGAGAAGGGATGCCCGTCCGTCGTCCTGTACGCGAACGAGATGCCCTCGCAGACGATCTCCCGGTGTCCGGCCAGTTCTTCAGGTGTTGCCGTCACATCCGGCTCCCGGGCCAGATTTTCCATGTCGGTCTCGAATTCGCGTATCTGCCGCATGGAGAGATATGCCTGATGAAATTTCGGATAGTAGCTGATGAAATGGGTCATCGGCATGTTGAGTATCATGCACACGGTGACAGCCAGAATGTGGGGCGGCGCGTCTGTGAGGGGGAGCAGGAGGGTCACCGCAAGCAGAAGTCCCGTCCACAGGGCGTGTGAGACTGACGCCATCCTGATGTACGCGTGGACAGAGCGGATCCTCAGTTCTCGCATCACCGAGGTGCGGGGTGCGAGGCATCTGTGATGGAAGTCATTGCTTTTTCTGTTGTCCAGGCGCAGTTCCCTGAAGCCGTCGAGCAGATGGCCGAGGGCCTCGAAGAACTTTTTCTCATGGCCCCGAATCTGCTCAAAGCGTCTCATCATGGCCGAATGGCCGGAGATGTAGAAGAATCCCCCGACGCATGTCGTGAGAAGCATCAGGATGAGGGCGGGAGGATGGACGAATCCGACGGTGACATAAATTATCGCAATCCGCAGTCCGCCGATGACACTGCTCAACATGATGCGGGAACTCTCCGAAATTTCACCGACGTCGGAGGTCAGCGCGGCATGGATTCGTCCCGGTTCCACGTTTTCCATGGTCAGCAAGTCAGTCCTGCGGATGCGCCGCATCATGTCCACGCGGAGATTGGCGATCCTTTTTTCGATCATGTTAAGAAACAGGCGGCTCAACCGGCGGTCCGCCCCAACAAAGAGGATGGTGAGAATGAGAATCAGGAGAAAGTATCTGATTTCGGCCTCGCCTGACGGGGTGCCTGCCGCATAAACGATGAGGAGCATGATGATGTTTATGAAAAATGCATTCCATGCCAGCAGACGAAAAATCCGTTTCAGTGTTGCACCATCCTGCCGGAACAGCCGGCCGGCCTTTGCAAAGAGTCCTTCTAGCTGATCCTCCTGATCTGTCGCGGGCCTGTCCGGACCCGGCATCTCATCCCAGGGGACGGAAACTTCCTCATCCGTTTCAGACCGGCCGTCGGTAGGCGGTTGCCCGGTTTCATTGGGAAGATGCAGGGCCATGTCGGATGATGCCTGCCGGTTCGGACGTCGGCGTTCGGTGACACGGCCGTCCTCCATTCCGATCAGATGGTCGGCGACATGAAAATACCGGTCATCATGGGTCACGCCGATGACGGTCTTTCCTCTCTCCCTCAGCGACGGAAGGATGTCTTCGTAGAAAAATCGCCGGAAATGCGGGTCCTGATCCGCGGCCCATTCGTCAAACACATAGACAAGCTTGTCCTCGAGCAGGGCGGTGACAAGGGCGAGGCGCTTTCTCTGACCGGTGGAGAGATCCAGCCGGGTGAAGCGTCCGTCACGGCAGGTCGTTTTCTGGTCCAGTTCCGCCAAGCGGAGCAACTTGGCCACCTTTTGCTCATCAATCTCACCAAGCCCGTAGAGCCGGTCAAAGAGGTGGAAGTCGGCGAATATGGTTGAGAACAGGCAACGGTGGTCAGCCATGCGAATCGGACGGTCGTCAATCCTCATCACACCGGAATCTGGGGGGCAGAGCCCGATGATGAGATTCACCAGTGTGGACTTCCCGCTGCCGTTGCCGCCTCTGATGAACAGAACCTCACCGGCCCGGATTGTCAGATGATCAATAAAGACGGAGAACCCCGGTTGGTCTCCGCTCTTGGGATAGGCAAAGCGGAGGTTCTCCATGGAGATGGAATGAATGCTCCGGATTACCTCCCGGGAGGGAATGTCAGCCCCCTCACGGCCCACGAGTGTCTCCTCTCCGAAGATCCCCTGCAACCGTTCCAATGCCGCATTTCCCCGGGTGAGGTCCGCTTGGAAGCTGAGGGTCAGAATGTCGGTCTCCAGCATGTAGAAGATGAGGATGGCGGCCTTCACGGAGATCGCCCCCATGTGGAACGAGGAGAAGGTGAACACGCAACCGGTCAGGAGCAGAAAGATGCCGAGGATGTAAACGAGCCTCAGTTCCGAAAGGTAGAGCCCGAACCTGATCTGTGTCTCCCTGAGCACCTCGCAA
>JAOZRQ010000092.1:1123-13642 GCA_029940115.1 Desulfobacterales bacterium | reverse complement strand
ACACCTCTCCAGGAATGTCAGCCAACTGTCAGAATACGTTTCTCTCATGGCTTCCACTCGCTGCTCGGAACTCTGTATCCACATAAGCGGTTTCAGATCGGGGCTTTGCCAGAATCTGGCATGAAAGCCTGCGATGTGGGTGATCGCCAGTTCCGCATCCCTGCGCGAACAGCCTGCCACCATGTCGCCGACACGGGCAACCGGGGCAATATCCTCCAAAAGCAGCAGATAGTTGTGCTTTCCGGTGTCCACCTTGGCGTAGTAGCATCTTGGCACACGGAGTCCGCACAGATCGGCAATTTTGTTGTAAAACATGAGTTCATTTTCATAGAAACCCAGCTCGCCAAATAGCCTGCGAAGATGTGGGACCGGGGAGGGCGACTTGGCGATTATTGAGGCCGGAGCGCCTTCTTTCATGGTGTCATATCTGAGATTCAGTCTGGTGACCAATCCGGCCATGCCTGTTATGTCAGGTTCCCTGTTTTCAACAGCAATAACGGATCCATTTTTGATTATTCCTGCGGAACGAAGCGCATGGGTTAGCCATTCGGGGGTGATCTCATCCGACCCCGATGGTATGTCTGAAAGTTTCATGTCAGTCTCCTGTGCAGAGAGAACATACGACCTGCCGTGAACTTCGGTTTGCAATGAAATGCCCGGGAGGTGTTCTCTCTATTTTTTCACCATATCATTGGAAAACGGCATGTTACGCCGACTGCCTTTCCATAAATGCCTGCATTCTGGTTTTCATTTGGCTGATGTTGGTCGCCACTCGTTCAATTTCAAGAAATAACACAGGTATTCCGTTTTCATCCAGCCGTTTCTTCTGATAGGAGAAATCAATTAAATTATTATCGCAAAATTTAAGGGAAAAATAGATGACGGAATCAACCCGATACTCTGTGATCAAATTCCATAAATGACTGAAACGCTTTTCCGAATCAGTCATTCTCGCGCAGGTTGCTTTGTCAAGATAATAATCGGCCAATGCCGTGACAGGATTCTTATCGATATCAACTCCGCCCTCAAAATATTTTATGCCATTGCTGATATCCTCACAGACGACAACAGCTCCTATTTGTTCCAACATATCTATGATTTCAATATGGTCAAAATAGCTTCCGCAAATTAATATCCTCGGTTTGTCACTTTCAGAATTGTCTGGTTTTTGCGAATGAAGTTCATCCAGCAGATCAGAAAGTCTGCTGTTAAACTCTTCGTTCAATCCCACCATGCCGGCCTTGACAATATTGATCACCTGAGCGCCGGAGATGGGCGGATTATCCTGCTTTCTCAACTCGTAAAGTTGCTGTAGCAGCAGGCGTTTTTCATTATATAAGGATATGGCCTCTCTTATGGAATCATCGGTGATCTTTTTGCCATAATTCCGCTCAATCGCTTTGACAAGCTGACAAAGTTGGGCTTTATAATAATCCTTTGTATGCGGATTGACAGCTTTCGGCATATCTATCATGTAAACAAAGTTTGTCTTAAGAAAGTATTTCCACACATCACAGAGTCTCCTTCTAGTGTCACAGGCATTCACTATTATCACTCCGGAGCTGAAATCATGCACACCTGTCAACGCTTCCTCAAAGCAGCTTAATATGTATGGGCAGATGTTTCTGTGCATATATCCTCCCGCTTTTACAGCATTCGGCCTAGTTTCGCCGGTAATCCTGTAAGGCAGAAATCCCGCCGCGTGTATTATCTCTTCGGGGGTACAAATCGAAAGCCAGCCTATTTTGGGCTTCTTGTTCTTTTTCAGGAGATCGAATCTGTTTTTATGCAAACCAATAACAGTATCAATTAAATCTTCCATAAATTTTTCTCCTCTTCATTTTTGCCCGACTTTCAAGCTTTCAGACCAGATACCGGCAAAAATCCTGTCATTCGTGAGAAGGCAGCAATCTGCTTTTGCCGACAAAAGAGCAGTGAATTCCTGATTTCACAGGAATGACAGGAAAAAACCTGATGATCGAGTTTTAGAATTTTGACTTTTTTAAAAACTTCTGACCCAAAACAGCCGCTCCGAGAGCGCCCACAATTTGTGGATCTTCGGCAATTTTAAGCTTGACTCCGAGTTTTTTTTCCAGATCGGCCACCATTCCGGAGTTAAGGGCAACACCGCCGCTCATGGCCACAGGTTCAGTCACACCTACTTTATTCAGTAAAATGACTGTCCGGTCTGTAATGGCATTATGCACTCCGCTTACAATGTCAGGTATCGGAGTATCGTTTGCCACCAAGGAGATTACCTCTGTTTCCGCGAAAACAGTACACATGCTGCTGATAGGAATTTCATTTTTTGTTTGCCGGGATATTTCTCCCAGATCTTCAAGTTTGACCTCCAAGGCTTTGGCTATGACTTCCAGAAAACGCCCTGTCCCTGCGGCGCACTTGTCGTTCATCACAAAATCAGACACTTGGCCATCAGGATCAACTCTGATTGCTTTACAATCCTGACCGCCGATATCAAGGATGGTCCTGACTTCCGGGAACAGAAAGTAAATGCCGGCGGCATGACAGGTTATTTCAGTAACATTTTTGTTGGAAAAAGAAAGATTTTCCCGTCCGTAGCCGGTGGTAACCACATAGTCAATGTTTTTCTCTGACAAACCGGCTTTATCCAGCAGTTGGCGATAAACTGTCTCTCCGGACTGCCTGCTTTTGCCTCCGGTCAAAATTATCTCATGACTGAGAATGTTTCCCGCCTGACCCAGCAACGCGCCTTTTGTGGCCAATGATCCTGAGTCAATTCCGGCCGTTATTCTGCTTTCATTTGCCATTTGCTTGTTCTCCCTCTTTGTAACTTATTTTTGAGATTAAATCACTCTGCTGTGCAAAATCTCTGCAAAAGCGTCAAGCCTCACTTTGACTTGTGAAAAAGAGTAATTTCTGTCGTCAATGCAATCTCCGTCAATTTCCAGAACAGGAATATTCTTTTCGGACAGGGCGTCTCTGATTATTTGATTGGTGCTGAACAGTGCCCGACAGCCCCATTGGTTGAAAATGATTGCCCCGTCTATGCTGTATTCTTCCAAAATGTTGAGCCTTTTATTTTTGATAATCAAGTCCACCGGGCTTAGCTCGGAAAAATCAATCAGCTTCTGAGCCAAAAAAAGATAAGGGTCATCAATATCTATTAATAACTGAAGGTCACCGTAGGGAAGATTGAATTCTGGAATAAGATCAAAGTCACATCTCTCTTCCAGATGACGGATTATCTCATCACTGTAAAAAGGTGTCAGTCCACGCCAGATCACTCTTGGTCTTGTCTTCGGGGCATCTTTTTCAGACGACGATTCTTTCATCGCTTCCTCATAGTTCAACTTCGCTATTTCCAGCATATCTTCGGAGCCTGACAGAGACATGAAACTTATTGAATAATTCATTGACTTCAGAAATGAAACCGGAGCGAAGCTGTTTTGATACAAGGCCGTTGTTTTCAGAAGATAATTCAGTCCTTCTTTGGAATAATTGACTGCTTGTTTCAATCTCTCCGGATCCAGTTCTGTTTTTAGAGCCTCCTCCATCGCGGCAATCATGTCTCTGATTTGATTGCTCAGATACAAAACAGAATCGGGATCGTCGTTATAAGGGATATCCAGCATGAAATATCCTGACTGATATTTTTCTTTAAGCCGATAAGTCATTTTCGTGGCGCTGTCACAATAATATGAGGTGTGGGCTATAAAATTGGGAGTGGGCAGGCAATTCTCAATCGCCGCCCCTTCCATACAGCGAACTGCCGAACAGATATCTCGGGAAAGATGGTTTTGCTCGCCAATGTCCAAAAACCTTGCAGCAACATTATTGGTTGCGAATAAAGATGAGATGATCTCAATATTAAAAGGAATCATATCCATGGCGAATGGAATCTCCGGGCACATCAGGTTGCCGATATAACACACTTTGGCCTCACTTTCGTAAGCTCGCCGAAACATGTCTGCGTTAACGGAGGCTTGCCTGAGCGCGGACTGAAATCCTGTTTTCCGTGTTTCCGTCTGTTCTTTTGATTGTGTCCTTGCCTGGTTGTTGACCTCCTCTATGACTTTAAAAAAATTTCGCAATTGCTGTTTTCTTTCCGAAAAAATATCTGTTGCCTGCAATTGTTCTGCATCATCAAACCCGATTTTCATCTCTTCCGTCAAATATTGCGCCAGCTTTTCAATGGTATTATATTGCATCAGTATTTCAGGCGGAAATTTTATATTGCATATATCTTTTACCTGAGTGACAAGCCTGATGAGAACCAATGAATCGAATCCGAATTCACTCATTTCCTGATCCGATCTGATTTCTTTTTCGGACAGCTTCAGCAACGAACAGATCGTACGTTTCAACCAGTCACGGACATCTTCCTTCTCTCCGAGCTTACCACAAATTTCTTCTCCTGTTTCATCTGACGGCTCCTCTGTCGGATGAATATTTTGGGATTTATCCGAACTTTCCAGCCAGCAGCGCCGCTTTTCAAACGGATAGGTGGGCAGAGATATCCTTCTGACACTTTTTCCTTTATAAAGTGATTCCCATGGGACATCGAATCCTTTCACCCAGTAATCCGCCATTTTTTCGGGATTTTTTTCCTTCAAAAGCATTTGTAATACAGAATCGCCTATGCTGCCGGAAAGAAGATTCCTGATTGCCGGATAATCTTTCTCTTTGTTTCCCGTAAACATAGGTATGGAAGCAACGAGATATCCCTCTCCCTCTTCTTGTGAGAATTGCAGATATGCCTTCAACCCCC
The DNA here is from genome assembly GCA_029940115.1 of Desulfobacterales bacterium. Classification (GTDB taxonomy): domain Bacteria; phylum Desulfobacterota; class Desulfobacteria; order Desulfobacterales; family 4be13; genus JAOZRQ01. Next base: position 8,892 of record JAOZRQ010000092.1, on the reverse strand, counting down.
CAATCAGTTCTTCCTTGTTGTTTACCACCATCGCTAACCGATATCCCATTGCCTCACGTCCTATCTGGAGCGTATAAGCGACATCAGCGATATTGAATTGACGATTTTGAGAGTCAAGGAACTTCTCCATTTTAATGACATAAGCTTTCAGACGTTTCTCGTTTTTGGCTGACAATGCAAAGATCTGCGGCTCGTTCAAGCTCATTTCCTGAATCTTGCTGACTGAATCTTGCTGACCGATACTTGGTGACCGATCCCATTCTTCAATAATCGCATGAGCATTTACTCCGCCGAATCCATAGCTGTTAATGGCGGCGCGACGCGGCAGTTCTTTGCCGTCGGCATCTGTCAATGCCTCCCATTCATGATTTTCGGCTGTGATCTCAAACCTGCCGCCTTTAAGCGAGATATTCTCATTCAGGTTTTTAAATCCGGGAAGTCCGGGAATAATTTTGTTATTCAAAGCCATGACAGCTTTGATCAGCGCAGCCATTCCCGAAGCTGTTTCAGTATGGCCAATACATGGTTTCAGGCTGCTGATATAACAGGGAGATTCTTTTTGAAGGCTATGCGTATGCGAATTCCCATGAGAATACGATGCTGCCATCTCATCATATCCCGATTTCAAAGCGTCTATTTCAATAGCATCCCCCATGGGAGTGGCAGTTCCGTGAGCTTCCACATAAGATACAGTTTGTGGACTGACTCCCGAAGTATGATATGCCTGAACCATGGCGGCTTTCATCCCTCTTCCTGTGGGAGCGATCAATGACATCCCTCTGCCGCCGTGCGATACGCCTGTTCCCCTGATTACCGCATAAATGAGATCATTGTCATCTATCGCTTTTTGGAGAGGTTTGACAATAATTGCTCCGACTCCTTCGCTTCGTACGAACCCGTCTGCATCTGTCTGAAATGATTTTGCCTCTCCTTTCCGGCTGAGGTATCCCATTGATTCGGAACTGATGAATCCGGCTGGCGAAAGGAGCAGATTGACGGCACCGATGACTGCCTGCCCGCATTCACCCGCCCTAATAGAAGCAATGGCGCGGTGCAACGCGACAAGACTTGAAGAACAGGCAGTTTCGCAATATTCGCTCGGTCCGTTCAGATTAAACGCGTAAGAGATGCGATTCGGAATTGCGGAAAGAACTGATCCTGTCGCCGCCAAAGGATCGTTTTGCGGAAAAGAGACGATATTCATATATTCGTTCACACCCGGGCTGACAAAGACTCCGGTAGGTTTTTGCGACAGGGCTTTAGGGGTGATCCCCGCATCTTCCATCGCTTTCGATACATAAAGCATTAAAAGACGCTGTTGAGGATCCATCAGTTCGGCTTCTCGCGGAGAAATACCGAAAAACATCGGATCAAAATCTCCGATTCCGTCAATAAATCCGCCCCATTTGATTTTGGTTTTATTCTTATCCCAACGATTTTCCGGTATTTCGGTTATGCAATTTTTGCCTTTGACAAGATTTTTCCAGAATTCGTCCATGCCTTCAGCCATGGGAAACTTGCAGCTCATGCCCACAATGGCGATGGGTTCCGAGGGATTGGCCTTTTGAACGGAAATTGACGCCATTGGCGACCGGGCGAAACGGCTGCGCCCCTTCACAAGGGTCGGTTTGTCCGGTGTCTCGGATTCCGGGGGGCGGGCCGCAACCTGTCTGGCGAATCGGGATGCGAGCATCTCTCCGTGACTGTCCGTCAGATGCCTTGAGAAATTGTCGATGGTCGGATGCTCGAAGAAGATGGTGGGCATAAGGTCAAGCCGTAATTTCTCATTGAGCATGTTCGCCAGCTCGGTGAGTGAGATCGAGTCGAATCCGAACTCGCCCCATTCCACATCGTTGTCCACATCCCCGGGGCTGATTCCGAGTACCCCGGAAACCGTTCTGATCAGCAATGATCTCACCTGGTCCTCAACGCCTTGTGTGTCACTTGGAGATAAAAACGCCACTTCACGAGTCTGAACGGCCGCCTCATTTTCGGGAGGAAACAATTTATGCCTCATGCGTGTGACATTGCCTTCCGCCACCATCACCTGATGGCCGGCGGATGCCAGACATCGGTGCATCGCCCGAATGCCTGCCTGCGTTTCCATTGGAACCATGCCCGTGCTTTGTGCCATCATCCTTTCGGACGCCGCATCCACACGCATGCCGCCGTCCTTCCACAGGGGCCAGTCAACGGAGAGCGTCCGACCCTGACGCCGCCCTGCGCCCATCAACTCATTGCGATGCCCGGCATAGGCGTCCATAAACGCATTGGCGCAGGCATAGTCGGCCTGGCCGACATTGCCCATGGGCCCGGATCCGGAGGAGAAGAGGATGAAAAAGTCGAGGGGCAGGTCCCCGGCCGCCTCGTCCAGATTCACCAAACCTGTCACTTTCGGAGCAAGGACTTCGCGAAATTCTTCCGTGGTCTTTTTGAGGATGAAGCTGTCCCTGATCACCCCGGCACCATGGATGATGCCGTCGAGTGAGCCGAAATCCTCCGGAATGCTGTTCAGCAATTCAATGACCGCATCCTTTTGCGTCACATCCGCCTGCCGGTATTCGACTTTTGCGCCGGAAGCCCTCAGCGCCTCAATTCGGGTCTTTTTGGTGTCATCCACGGGGGAACGTCCGGTCAGGATCAGGGTTGTGTTCCCTGCCTGGACAGCGATATCCTCCGCGAAGATCAGGCCCAGCCCCCCCGCACCGCCGGTGATGAGATAGACACCGCCGTCCTTCCAGGGGATGGCGGGTTGTTCCTCCGAGGAAACCCCGATCTCACGCCAATCAGGAAGATGCCGTCTGCCGTCCCTGTACTGTATCTCCGCATCAGCGGGACGCCTCGCGTTCTCATCCAGTCGTTTCGCGATCCGGTCCGCATGCGTGTCCGCGCTCATGCCGATCAGCTGGCCGACGATCCTCGGGCTCTCCAGCCGGGCGGTCCTCAGCAAGCCTGCAAGTCCTGAGAGCAGGTTGCCCTCGCCGTCCGTCGGAACGACAACCTGAACCAGCACGTCGGCCTCAGGTTTGTCTTTGATGATCCGATGAATCTCCGCAAAAATCTGTTCCGCATACAGGGTGAAGCGTTCGGCAACGCCCTGATTCTTTGATTTCAGGTTCCGACAGTGGACGCCGGGGATTCGGGATCCGATCTCCGCGCCGACGGATGGGTCGAATTCGCAGAGTATCACGACATGCCCCGAATGACTGGCGGCCTCGGTCCCCTCCTCAACGGGCATCTCCCTCCAATGAGGTCGGAGAAGCAGTGTGCCGATGGGAGGGGAAGCCTTCCCGGCGTGGATATCCCCTTCCAGCACCCTCGATGAGAAACCGCTCATCCGCGCACGGACATTCCCATCCTCATCGCACAGGTCGATGTCGAGTTTCCGAATCCCGGCACCGGCCTTGCCGTCGTTGCCCTCCCGGATGAGGGCCCACATGGAGGAGGTGCATTTGCCGTATATTTCCAGTGACTCCAGGGCGAAGGGGAGGGCGGGTCCGGCATCGTCATTCCCAATGCCGTCCGAATCCGGCATCAGCCCGACGGAGGCCTGCAACGCGGCATCCGCCAAGCTCGGATGCAGGATGTGGTCATTCAGGGTGCCGGAGACCGACGGGGGCAGGCGAAGTCTCGCCAAGGCCAGGCCTGCTCCCACATGAACCGTTTCGATGCCTTGGTGCGCGGGGCCGTATTCGATGCCTTGGGCGGTGAGGATTTCATAGCATCGGGCGGACTCAAGGATTCCCTGTCCACACTCAGCTTGCAGTGATCGGATGTCTAACTTGGGAATGTCCGTGACGTTAATGAGGTCGGCGCCTCCCCGGCTGAACACGACGGGACCGTCATCTTCTGACTCGCTGTAAATCTCAAACGTAATCTCCCCGTTCTCCTCGGGAAACAGGCCGACATGCACATCTGCCGGATTGTCGCCGACTGTCATGGGCCGGGCCCAGACCACGTTTTTCAGCCGTATTCCGGTCCCCTCGGATCCGCTCCCTGTCGCCCGCTCAACTGCCCATGCCGAAGGAGCTGACACCCGCCCGGCGCGGGGTTCCGTCCTCTTCCCATTCACACAGGGTTGTGTTGACATAAAAGGGGCTGCTGTCAAAGTCAATCTCCGGGTTGGGCCTCTCAAAGTTCAGACTGGCCGGGATGTTCCGGTGTTTCAGGGCCAGGCGTTTTTGATCAGCCCGGCCACGCCTGCGGCCTCATCTGTATGTCCGATGTTGGTTTTGACGGAACCAATGGCACACCAGCCGGTATCGCTGATCTGTCGGGTATTCCGGCGAAACGCCTGGGTCAGGGCCTCGATCTCAATCGGGTCTCCCAACTTTGTGCCGGTGCCATGGGTCTCCACATAGCCGACGGTTCCGGCGTCAACCCCGGCGTCGGCCAAGGCCTCGGAGATGACCGCGGCCTGACCCGCCACGCTCGGTGCCGCGTAATCCATCTTCATCGCCCCGTCATTGTTCACGGCGGAGCCTCTGATCACCGCATGGATGTGGTCCCCCGCGGAGAGCGCCTCGTCCAACGGTCTCAGGAGGACCAGCCCGACGCCGTTGCCGAAAATCATGCCCCGTGCGTCTGCGTCAAACGCCCGGCAGTGGCCGTCCTGTGAAAGAATCATGCCTTCCTGATATAGATATCCGGTCTTCTGAGGAACTGAAAGGGCAGCCCCTCCGGCAAGAGCCATGTCGCAGTCGCCGTTGAGAAGACTCCGGCATGCCTCATGCACCGTCACCAGGGATGTGGAGCAGGTGGTCTGGATTGCCATGCTCGGGCCTGTCAGATTCAGCTTGTGGGAGATTCGTGTGGGATAATTGCTCCGATCATTGTAAAACATCGTCTGCAAGGCGTTTGTCAGAAGAATGGGGAATCCTTGATCCGGAGCCAGATTGTTCATCAGGTATGTGCTCATGCTCGAGCCGATGAAGACGCCTGTCAGTCCCTCAATCCGTTCAGGATTGTACCCGGCGTTCTCAAACACTTCCCAGGCGCATTCGAGCAGCAGACGCTGTTGCGGGTCGGTGATCCGGGCTTCCCGGGGCGTATAACCGAAAAATCCGGCGTCGAACCGGTCAATGTCCGGCAACACCGCACCGGCCCTGACATAGTCTGGATGATTCAGCAAATCCTTGTCGTGAATCTCCATCTCCTCATCGGTAAAAAATGAGACGGATTCCAGCCCGTCCCAAAGGTTCCGCCAGAACGCGTCAATGTCGCTTGCGCCGGGGAAGCGGCATGACATGCCGATGATGGCGACATCCTTGTACTCGCGTCTCGCCTGTCTTTTTCTTGGCCGCGTTGAGCCGGCCCTCTTTTCGGAGGTTCCGGTCAGATGTTGTGCCAGCGCATGGATCGTCGGATACTGGAACAGGGTGACGGTCCGCAAGTGCGGACCGAATGTCCCCATCAATTTTTTCTGAACCCTCACCAGCAACAGGGAGTTTCCCCCGACCTCAAAGAAATTGTCATGAATTCCGACCTGGTCGGCATGCAGCACATCCTGCCACACCCGGGCAATTCGCTGTTCGGTTTCGGACTGCGGCATGGTTGGGGCATCCGTCCTCGGAGCGGGGGACTTCGGCGCGGGCAGGGCGCGGCGGTCTGTCTTTCCGCTCGGCGTCCGGGGCATGGTTTCCAGCATGACAAAGGCGGAGGGGATCATATACTCAGGAAGACATTCCCTGAGATAACCGTTCAGCGCGGCCGCTGTCCTTTCCTCTCCGGCACCCGAACTGTCCGGGGTGCCGGGGCGAGGCTCCAGGTAGGCGACCAGGCGTCTCATCCCGGGAACATCCTCCCGCGGGATGACCGCACTTTTGCGAACGACCGGATGCCTGTTCAGCACCGCCTCGATCTCTCCCGGCTCGATTCGGAATCCCCGGATTTTCACCAGATGGTCGGAGCGTCCGAGACACTCGATGCTGCCGTCCGGGCGGTACCGGGCCAGATCGCCGGTCTTGTACAGACGACCGGGGGCAAAGGGATTGGGGACAAATCTCTCCGCTGTCAGATCCGGACGGTTGAGATATCCCCTGGCCAAGGCATCCCCGCTGGCATACAATTCTCCGGCAACGCCGACCGGCACAGGGTTGAGGAACCGGTCCAAGATGTAGATCAGGGTGTTGTGCAGGGGACGGCCGACGGGGGGAAACACCGGCCAAGTCTCAGGCGGTCCGGTCAGGGTCTGGGCCGTGACATCCATGCACTCGGTGGATCCGTAATGATTGTGCAGGATGCAGCCGGTCCGGCTGAAAAGGCGGATGATGTCCGGGGTGATCTGCAACTGCTCGCCGGCCGTCATCACCTCCCTCAGGGACATGGGAACCGGTCCGATCTCCGCGGCCTCGCTCAGTTGCTGAAGGGCGATGAAGGGAAGATACAGCTTCTCAACACCTTTCTCCGCAATGATATCCAGCAAGGCGACCGGATTCCGCCGATTCTCCTCCGATGTGAGGAGCAGTGTGCCGCCGGCGCACAGGGTGTGAAAAATCTCGTGGAAGGAGACATCAAAGCTTATGGGCGAAAAGAGAAGCATCCTCAGTCCTGTCATCCGGTTCTCCAGACCCCATTCGATGACGTTGGAAAGACCCAGATGAGGCATGACCGCTCCCCTGGGCTTTCCCGTGGAACCGGAGGTGTAGATGCAGTAGATCGGATTTTCGGGCCGGATTCGGACAGAAAGATTTTCATGGTCTTCCAAAGCAATTTTTTCCGTGTCCTCATCCATGCAGATCAGGCGGAGTCCCTCTGCCGTGTTTGCCAGTTGCGGCAATGCGTCCAAGAGTTTCCGTGTCGTCAGCAATACCCGCGCCCCTGAATCTGACAGCATGTAAGCCAGACGATCCTGCGGATAAGCCGGATCCATGGGGAGGCATGCGCCTCCGGATTTGACAATCCCCAGAATTCCGACAACCATCTCCGGGGACCGCTCCAGACAGAGACCGACCGGTTCCTCCGGCCTGACGTCCGAGGATCGCAGATAGTTTGCCAACTGATTGGAGCGGCGGTTCAGGGCCTGATAAGTCAGAACGTCGTTTTCATATTCAACAGCAGACGCGTCCGGTGTTTTTTCCACCTGGACCTCAAACATTTCATGGACACAGACCCGCTGACATTCTGCCTGGGTGTTGTTCCATTCTTCCAATATCTGCCTGCGATCTGAATCGTTTAACAAGGGAATTTCCTCAACACGCTGATCCGGATCGGCAAGGATGCTTTTCAGGAGGTTCCGTAAGTGCCCTGCCATCCGGACCATCGTGGGACCATCAAACAGGTCCGTGTTGTATTCCCATGCCCAGAGCATCCCCCGGGCTGTCTCCCGGACAGATACGACCAGATCATAGGGCACTGCTCCACTTTCCGCATCCGTTCGGGTCAGGGTCATATCCCCAATCCTCAGCGGGGGGGCAAAGCGGTCCCGGAGGATAAACAAAACCTGGAATAGCGGCGGACGGCTCGCATCCCGGTCCGGCTTCATCACTTCCACCAGTTTCTGGAAAGGATAATCCTGATGGGCCTCGGCCTCGGTGACAGTATCTCTGACGCGGGAGATCAGCTCGCGGAATGCGGGATTGTCCGTCATATCGGTCCGTAAAACCAGCGGATTGCCGAAGTAACCGATCAGTCCGCAGGTATTCAGATCATTCCGGCCGGATGCCGGCGATCCCACAACGATGTTTTCCTGGCCGGAATGGCGGTACAACAGTGTTTTGAACGCTGCAAGCAGGATGACAAACAGTGTGGCCCCCTGCTGCCGGCCGAAC
>JAOZRQ010000092.1:0-1113 GCA_029940115.1 Desulfobacterales bacterium | reverse complement strand
CACTCATCTCCTCAGATATCCTCAGCTGATGACAACCGCCGGAATGGGTCTGAACCGCAGGGCGCGGGCGGTCTGTGGGCAGTTGCGACGGGGGATCATCTCCGATCTGCCGGCACCAGTATTCAAGTTGCGAATCCATGCCGTCATCTCTGAAGCGTTTCCGCTGCCGAAGCGCATAGTCCTTATACTGAGTTGGCAGTTCGGGCAGAGGAGACGGCTTGTCGGAGGAGAGCGCCTCATACAACGCCCCCATTTCCCGGAAAAACAGGTCAAGCGACCAATCCCCGTCACACAGGACATGGTGCATGCTCAGGACCAGGATGTGTTCATTCTCACTGATTCGAAGCAGCTCCGCCAGCCAAGGCGGTGACTGGCCGATGTCGAAAGGCTTTTGTATGACACGGAGCGTCTCCTGCCGAAGTTCCCGCTCCTGATCTCCCGGAGAAAATTTCCGGAGATCCGTGACTGGCAGGACGGCCCTGAACGGCGGGCCGATGACCTGGTTCGGTTCGTCTCTGACAAAGGCGAACGTGGTCCGCAAAATTTCATGGCGCCGGACAATCTCACTGATACTCTCCTCCAATATGTTCCTGTTCAGAGGACCGCTTATTCTAAGTGCGTCAGGGATGTGGTATGCGGGATTTCCGGGAGTCAGCATGTCCGCGAAGAACATCCGCTCCTGCTCAAAGGACAGAACCGGGCAGATTTCGGAATCTCCCGGCGGGTTCTCCTCGGATGAAAACTGCGGATACCGTTCTGAATAATCTGTGTCTTTCATTTCGTCTGATTTCCTATAAATGCTTTTTCTGACTGTTCTCAAAGTCTGCCGAACCGGTCTGAAAAAGTGACTTCGCGTCTGTCAATAGCATGAGCCTGTCTCGCTCCTGTCCGCCTCTCCGAGATTGTGGGCCTCCTGACCGTTCAGGGCCGGAAGGAAGACACAGACTAGGCGCATGGTGGTCTTTGCCCTCAGACGGTGTTCGTCATGTCTGTCAGGCGCGTACATGGTGCCCGGCCTTATGGGATGAACCTTTCCGTCAGCCACCACCTCGCCCTCGCCCTGGATGCAGTAACATGCCTCCAGATGGTTCCTGTACTGCATCAGGGATTCGG
>JAOZRQ010000091.1:8588-16494 GCA_029940115.1 Desulfobacterales bacterium | reverse complement strand
GAATCCGCGTGATCCACCTGATCCGCGGTTCGAATGCGGGGAGACAACACTTTGCTTGACATTCCAAGTTTTTCTTGGTAATGGGGGAAACGCGTCAAGACGCAAGAAAGGCTGCTCAATCATTGGGGTTGAAAGGCAATGAATCTCAAATTGTGAAGGTTGAAAGGCAATGAGACCGCCATTCTTGCACTCCCTTTGTTGAGCTCTCTCATGCTTGAACCAGTGCCCTGAAAGCTTGCGCTGAAACCAGGGCTCAATTTTGAGATTTGAGACCCATCCTTACTAAACCCAATCCATGCAGTTCACAACGGACAAAAGTTTCCTGCCAAAAACTGGGACATGAGTTTTCACACCAAGGCAAAAAAATGGTGAAAGATGGCGCGTGGGCAACAATCAAACCTGAACCCTACAGCAACCAACTCACCAACTCACAAACTCACAAACTCTTTAACTGATTTACATAGGAGTTATTTATGGTTACCTTTAAGCTTAACGGAAAGACCGTCCAGGGAGAGGATGGTCAATATATATTGCAAGTCGCCGAAAAATATGGGGTTGACATCCCGACGATGTGCCACCACAAGGCACTGGAGCCGGCCGGCATGTGCCGACTCTGCACGGTGGCGCTCTTTGATGGACGCCGGACCCGGTTCGTGACGTCATGCAATTATCCCATCTGGAAAGGGATGGAGGTGCAGACCGACACTGAGGAAGTTCATCAGGGCAGGAAGTTGATTGTGGAGATGCTGTATGCCCGGTGTCCGGATGTGCCCCTGTTGAAGGACCTCGCGACGCAGTATGGGATTCAGGAGCCGAGATTCAAGAAAGAGGCGGACACCTGCATCCTCTGCGGACTTTGTGTCCGGATGTGCGAAAAGATGGGAAACAGCGCGATCAGCCTCACGGGCCGAGGCGTGGACATGAAGGTGGACACCCCGTTCCATCTCCAATCGGATGTCTGCATGGCCTGCGGCGCATGTGCGTCTGTCTGTCCCACCGGGCACATCACGCTGGAGAAAATCCGAAAGGAGATCACCAAACACGACGCGACGCTCATCCCCTCCGAATACGACATGGGACTCCAAGGCCGGAAGCCGATCTATGTGCCGTATGCCCAAGCCGTGCCGAACACCCCGGCCATTGACCGGGATGTCTGCATCCACTTCAAGACTGGCGGATGCAAGGTCTGCACCGAATTCTGCGGGGTGGACGCGATTGACCATTCCATGCAGGATGAGATTGTGGAACTCGATGTCGGGTCGATCATCCTGGCCCCCGGTTTTGAGCCGTTTGATCCCTCAAAGTTCGACACCTACAACTATGCGAATCATCCGAATGTGATCACCTCCATGGAATTCGAGCGGATCCTCTCGGCATCCGGCCCCACCATGGGGCATCTGGCAAGGGTCTCTGACCATAAGGAGCCGAAGAGGATCGCTTGGTTCCAGTGTGTCGGGTCAAGGGATATGAACCGGTGCGACAATGCCTACTGCTCCTCGGTCTGCTGCATGTACGCGGTCAAGGAGGCGGTCATCGCGAAGGAACACGCACCTGATGATCTCGACTGTGCGGTCTTCTTCATGGACATGCGGACCCACGGCAAGGATTTCGAGCGATACTACGAGAACGCAAAGGCCCAAGGCGTCCGGTTCCTCAGAAGCCGGGTGCATACGATCAACCCGGTTCGGGGGACCGATGATCTCGAGCTCCGCTATGTCACCGAGGGCGGGGAACTGGTCACCGAAATCTTTGACATGGTCGTGCTCTCCGTCGGATTGCAGATCGACCCGGAGATCGTGGCCCTCGCTGAACGGCTCGGCCTCGACCTGACCGACGGAAGGTTCTGCAAGACCGGCACATTCGAACCGGTCTCCACATCCAAGGAGGGGATATTTGTCTGCGGCGCGTTCCAGGGGCCCAAGGACATCCCCCAGTCGGTGGTGGACTCCAGCGCGGCCGCGGCCGCGGCCGGTGAGATGCTCAACAGCGGCCGCAACACCCTGACAAAAGTCAGGGAGGTGATCCCTGAGACCAACGTGATCAACGAGCGGCCCCGGGTCGGGGTCTTTGTCTGCCACTGCGGCATCAACATCGGCGGTGTGGTGGACGTCCCGGGTGTCCGGGATTACGCGGCCACCCTTCCATATGTGGAATATGTGGCCGACAACATGTACTCCTGCTCTCAGGACACCCAAGAGACCATGGCCCAGATCGTCCGGCAGAAGAACCTGAACCGGGTGGTGGTGGCGGCATGCACGCCAAAGACCCATGAGCCTCTGTTCCAAGACACCCTGATCAATGCGGGGCTGAACAAGTACCTCTTTGAGATGGCGAACATCCGGAACCAGGACTCATGGGTCCACCGGAACAATCCGGACATTGCCACCGAGAAGGCGAAGGACCTGGTCCGCATGGCCGTGCAGAAAGTGGCCCTGAAGGAGGCGCTCAAAGAGACCGAGCTCTCGGTGAATCAGGCAACGCTGGTGATCGGCGGCGGGATCGCGGGGATGGCGTCGGCCCTGACCTTGGTTAGGCAGGGGTTTGAGACGCATCTGGTGGAACGGGGCGCGGACCTCGGCGGAAATGCCAGGCATCTTCATCAGACATGGAAGGGGGAGAACATCCAGACGCTTCTCTCCCAAATGATCGGGGAGGTGAGGAATGAGAGGAGCATTCATGTCCATCTCGACACCACCCTCAAAGATGTGGAAGGGTTTGTGGGGAACTTCAAGACCACGCTGGCTTCGGGGGAGACGGACCAAGTGATCGAGCATGGGGTCGCGGTGATCGCCACCGGCGCGTCCGAACATCAGCCGGATGAGTATCTCTTTGGCACGGATCCCCGGATCAAGACCGGCCTTGAGTTGGATCGGATGTTCATCGCCGACGATCCCGTGCTGAGGGACGTGGAGACGGCGGTCTTCATCCAGTGCGTCGGATCACGGGACCCAGATCACCCCTATTGTTCGCGAGTCTGCTGCACCCATTCCATTGAGAGCGCGCTGGAGCTGAAACGCCGCAATCCGGAGACGAGCGTCTATATCCTCTACCGGGACATCCGAAGCTATGGCGAGCGGGAGTTCATCTACAAAGAAGCCCGGAAGGTCGGCGTGATCTTTGTCCGCTACGACTTGGAGAACAAGCCCGAGGTGAGCCTGCAAGGGGGAACGCTCTCCGTCAAGGTGACGGATCATGTTCTGGGCCGCCCCATGGAGATCCAGACCGACCTGCTGACCCTCGCGTCCGCCATCGTGCCGTACCGGGATGAGCAGCTCGCCCAGTTCTTCAAGGTTCCGATGAATGACGACGGGTTCTTTGTGGAGCGCCATGCGAAGCTCGGACCCTCCGAGTTCGCGACCGACGGCGTGTTCCTCTGCGGGCTGGCCCATTATCCCAAGTCGATTGACGAGGCGGTGGCCCAGGGCAAGGCGGCCGCGTCCCGGGCGGTCACGCTGCTGGCTCGGGAGAACATCTTCACCAGCGGCGAGGTCGCCTCGGTGAATCCGACGACATGCAGCAGTTGCGGCGTGTGCGTGTCAATCTGCCCCTATTCCGCGCCCACCTTCATCCCGGAGGATGCCCGCTTCTTTGCCGGAAAGGCGGAGATCAATGCCGCACTCTGCAAGGGGTGCGGCCTCTGCGTCGCCTCATGCCGGTCCGGGGCCATCGGACTGAAGGGGTTTGACAATGACCAGATCTTTGCCATGATTGAGGCGGCGGTTTGAAAGGATGAATTATGAAGGATGAAGGATGATCATCTGTCCACACGGAGAGACAGACTTCCCTCTGGAGGTCTGAAAGGATGAAGGATGATGGATGAAACATGAGCATGTCTCATCCGTCATTCCTGATTCTAATGGATTTTGCTGATTATAACGCTTTTCGGGGAGGCCGCTGTCCGTGAACGTGAACTTGAACCCGAACGTGAGCTTGAACGTGAACATTGATTTGCGGCCAAGTTCCTGATTATAACGGATTTAGGGGAGGCCTTGAACTCAAACTTGAACTTGAACGTGAACGTGAACTTATACTTGAACGTGAACTTGAACTTGAACTCGAACTTGAACTCGAACTTGAACTTGCCCACAGTCGGGTAGCCGGGGGCTGTTGCCAGCCCCAAGCCCCCTGAGAACCGTGCTTGCGCCTTTCAACGCACACGGCTCAGGCATTTCAAAGGCGATCCCTGATGGGGATGCCCGGCTGCACTTTGTCAACCTTTGCGACACGCATCTGCATTCCTCATGCGGTTTCCCGCAGGGAGGCGCACCGGCGGACTGCAGGACAGCCCCCGTCATCTGCCTTCCTCTCCGAAGAGGATTATGCAGACTGTCTCGCAAGGAAATACCTGTCGGAAGTCTGCCCACTTTCGTGCCGGGCGAATCCTGAACCCGTATCCGCACCATTGCAGCACGGCCTTCGCCTTCTCCGATATCCCCTGCCTGCATTCCCGTCGGCTCACCTTGCGGCTCACTTTCCCCGAAGGGAGGAATGCGGGTTTGCCAAGTTCCGTGTGAACACCAATATGAACAGGGCAGGTCTCGTCCTTACGCCGGCGGTGCCGCATCTGCGATGAAGGAGTTTCATGTTTATCATGAAGGAGGTAAACTATGTCGTACAGTGTCACATTAATGAGGATGCTCGACGTGCTGGAGCCAGGACTGAAAGAGGTTCTGTGGGCCATTCTCGACGAAATTGAGCAACACCGGGAGGCGTCCGTCACAAAGAACGAGTTCAACGAGCTGAAGGAGATCGTCAGGGAGATTGGAAAGACGACTCATGAGTTGGTGGAGGCCCAAAGGCGGACGGAATTGAGAATCGAAGGCCTGACCAAGGCGCAGGAGCGGACGGATCAGAAGATGGAAGAGCTGACCGACGCCCAGAAGCGGACAGAGCAGAAGGTGGAAGGTTTGTCCGAGGCCATGGAACGACTGGCCAAGGCTCAGGAGCGCACGGAAGGCAGGATGGCGGAACTGGCCGATGCCCAGAAGCGGACGGATCAGAAGGTGGAAGGTTTGTCTGGGGCCATGGAACGACTGGCCAAGGCTCAGGAGCGCACGGAAGTCAGGATGGAAGGGCTGGCCAAGGCCCAAGAGCGCACGGAAATCAAGATGGAGGAACTGACCGAAGCTCAGAAGCAGACCGAAAAGGAGATAGCCAAACTTTCCGGATCGGTTCGCGGGACAAGGGGACAGGTCGGGGGCTTGGCAAAAAGCATGGCCTATGCCTTGGAGAACGAGGCGTTCCGGAAGCTGCCTGACCTCATGCGGACACGCTTCAGCCTGGATGTCAGGGAGAAGCTGGTCCGAACATTCATCGGCGGGGAGGAGATCAACGTCTTCGCGAAGGCAAGACAGAACGGCGATGAGGTGCTGTTGGTAGGCGAGGCGGTCCTCAGGCTGGATGACCGCTCGAAGATGGGACAGTTGGAAAAAAACATGGCGGCTGTGAGAAAGGAGTTTGACTGGGCCGTCTGAAAATGCCGTTTTCAGCCATTGTTTTTTGCCCGACTTCTGGCCCCGCAAAATTTGGCCGCAATGCCCATCTCAGCAAGAATCAGGACAAAATGGGAGGGCCAAGAGGCGGGCAAGGGAAATCAGCTGATTTGGACGGCCTAGAGTTTGACCAACCGATTGTTCCCCTGATCATCACCCATTTCGCCCACCCGGATATCCTGAAAAAGGCCCGAGAGCAGGGGGTGCTGATTGTGCAGAGCTTTGAATGGGGGTAACTTTTCCGATGATGACACCTTTTGGGGGACCGAATAAGTGGTGGAGATCCGATCCGGCAATGAATTGCCAAACTAGAGCTTTCAACATAATGTTTGTCAGCCCGGAGTGCAGAGTTTACTCTGTGAGTGTCCGGGCTTGCATGATGTTTGTCAGTCCGGAGTGCAGAGTTCACTCTGTGAGTGTCCGGGCTTGCACAGAGTGAACTCTGCACTCCGGACAATCTTTTTGTTGAACTTCATATTTTCATGAGTCCTCTGGGATCAATATGTAGGACAATTTTTCAAATTGTCCGCCGTCAGACAGGACCTTCCTGCCCGGCCGCGGGACAACCCCCCGGACGGGGAGCCCCTGATTTGAAGGTGTCGGCCTGATCCGGGGCCAGACAATTTACAAAATTGTCCTACATATTGTGGGACAGAAATCCGAAAGAAGGCCCGAAATGAAAGTAAAAAACAACATTTCCGCATCATTTTCCGGATCATGTTTTTTTCTGCTGTTGCTTTTGTTCGTTCTCATTCCGCCCCGCAGCTTCGCCTCTCCGGACGCGTATGAGCCGGACAACACCATCGAAAACGCAACGCCGATTCTGCTCCATGACACGGAGTTTTCTGATTCAGGGGATGACGTGTTCCAGTCTCACAATTTTTATCATACCGGAGATGAGGATTGGGTGAGGTTTCATGCGTTGAGAGGCCAGTTCTACACTGTCAAAGTGAAGGAACCCAGCTCCGGATGCAATGCCATCATCGGCATTTATGACAAGTTCGGAGACTTGCAGATTCCCGAAGAGGTGAATGACGAGCCTGTTGGAACGGAGGAGTATGCTCCTATTTGTAGCTCAATGGCCAATTGAAAAGACGTCACTCGACATGCCGAAGAGAATTGGCTTGTACCATCAGAGATGACGAATGTCAACAACTTTCCTTCCAGGAAACGACACTTTGTTTGACATTTTGAGTTTTTCCTGATACCAAAGGGATTGACACACACGACGCTCTGAAACTTTTTTTGAGGCCGAAAGAGATGCATGGCCAATCCTTCTTATAAGCCATCCTTGTAGTTCCAAGTCGGGAGGGGCTTGACAGACTCAAGTCAGAAATGGCAATCATTGGAACTGAAGGCGGTGGGCACTCCCTGAGCTTGTCGAAGGGCTGTTTTCACAAGTCCCTACGGGACAATTCCCCCAACCCAGAACCGAGGCACCAGACATCATGATCGGAATATTTGACTCAGGAATCGGCGGGCTGACCGTTGCCCGAGGCTTGATTGACCGGCTTCCCGGTTATGACACGATCTTTTGCGGTGATACCGCGCGATTCCCTTACGGAAACAAGCACCCTGAAACCATTGTCAGGGACACCCTTCGGGGGACAGCCTTTCTGTCAGACAGAGGGGCACAGATGATTGTGATCGCCTGCCATACCGCTTCAAGCCTTGCCGCTGACCCAGTGGTTCAGGCATATGATATCCCGGTCTTTGAGGGGATCACCCCTGCCGCGGCACTTGCGGTGCGTCTTTCCCGGAAGTCGGGGATCG
Organism: Desulfobacterales bacterium; assembly: GCA_029940115.1. Classification (GTDB taxonomy): domain Bacteria; phylum Desulfobacterota; class Desulfobacteria; order Desulfobacterales; family 4be13; genus JAOZRQ01. The sequence continues at coordinate 9,229 of JAOZRQ010000091.1, read as the reverse complement.
GTGTCATCGGCACCCGGGCCATGACAGAGAGCGGGGCGTATGAAAGAAAGATCAAGGCGATCCACCCCGACGCGAGGGTCTGTTCGGCCGCGTCTCCCCTTTTGGTTCCGCTTGCTGAGGAAGGCTGGATCAAAAAACCTGAGACACGGATGATCATCAAGAAATATCTGCATCCACTGAAAGTCAGACAGATTGACACCCTCATCTTGGGATGCAACCATTATGCGATCCTGAAAGATATCATCCAGAGGAAGATCGGAAAGCGGGTGAGACTTGTGGATCCGGTGTCACCTGTCGCAGATCAGGTGGCGCAGTTTCTGAACGCGCATCCTGAAATGGATGCGCTGATGGGGAAACAGGGGAGGCATGAGTTTTTTGTGTCCGATCTCACAGAAGCGACCAAAAGAACAGCCAATATCATGTTTGGAAAAAATATTCGGCTTGAAGTTCCACGGGCCGCTTCGGATTGACAAATCCGAACCGCTCCCAAGCATGGATTCCTGCTTTCGCAGGAATGACAGGGCCTGATCCCAAGCATGGATTCCTGCTTTCGCAGGAATGACAGGGCCCCTGATGATCCCCAAGGATGGATTCCTGCTTTCGCAGGAATGACAGGGCCCCTGATGATCCCCAAGGATGGA
>JAOZRQ010000091.1:0-8488 GCA_029940115.1 Desulfobacterales bacterium | reverse complement strand
ATGGATTCCTGCTTTCGCAGGAATGACAGGGCCCCTGATGATCCCCAAGCATGGATTCCTGCTTTCGCAGGAATGACAGGGCCTGATCCCAAGCATGGATTCCTGCTTTCGCAGGAATGACAGGGCCCCTGATGATGGATTCCTGCTTTCGCAGGAATGACAGGCTTTTTGGCGAATCGGGTCAGAAAGCTTGATCGCCGAGAGAAAAGAGAGGTCAATCATATGAAAAAAGGTGCCCGCGTGATTCCGTTTCTCATTCCCTTCTTTACCATTGTCATCGGAATATCTGCCTATCTGTGCAGAGGTTTCTCTTTGGAAGACGAGGAATCAAAAGAGAAGGAATTGAAAGTCCTTCAAACCCTAAAATTGGCTGGTGAGAAGATATGTTCCTTTTTTGGATACATGGAATTGAAAAGCATTGATTTGAGGTTCAGATTCAGGGGAAGCAAAGAGACTTTCGTTGCCGGAAACCCTAAATCCGAGGTCGTGGTCATGGCGGTGATAGATGAGAAGAGCCTTGCCAAAGAGGGAAAATGGCCTTGGCCCAGATCAAAACTGGCGGACTTGATCAAAAAGCTTTCCAAGGCGGGTGCCAAGGTGATCGCGTTTGACATCGGCTTTCTTGAACCGGATGAATATCATGAAAAAATTGCCGATACCTTGGAAGATGTGGAAGATGAGATTCGACGCGTGGGTGCTCAATCCATCGAAATCCACGACTATCTGCAAAAACTGAAAGAGAAGGCTGACCATGACAGCATCCTGGCGGATGCCATAGAAAATTCCAAGGCAAAGGTCATCCTCGGATATTTCTTTCATACTGAGGATAGACGGCCAAGTCATATGACCGGCAAGGATATCTATGGGTCGGAGTTCCAAACGGACACACTGGAAAAGGATAGACGGCCAAGTCATATGACCGGCAAGGATATCAAAGATCGGATAAGGACTTCCGAGTATAAGGTCGCGTTCACTCTGCCTAAGCCACCTGATCAGGCAGAGAAGCCAGCTTTTTCCGAAGGTAAGCCCTCTCCGCCTGAAAAGCCGACTGTTTGCCAAGCCTCGACTGCCCAGCCGAATATCAGGGTGATTTCAGACGCGGCAAGTTATTCCGGGTTTTTCAACATCTCCCCTGATGCTGACGGGGTGGTGCGGTGGTCCCCCGGGGTGATCCAATTTGACGGCAAGCCATATGCGCCGCTCTCTCTGATGGCGGCCAGCCTCTATCTGAACGCGTCTCTCCAGATCAAGATGAACGAATACAAGGTGGAATGGTTGCGTATCGGTGACCTGAACATTCCGGTGAATGAAGAAAGTGGAGAGCTTCTGATAAACTATCGGGGAAAGGAGAAGACCTTCCGCCACATCCCGATCACGGACATACTGAACGGCGGGGTTCCTGACAAGGAATTGCAGGACAAAATGGTTCTGGTGGGCGCGACCGCCATCGGCTTGTATGATATGCGGGCCACCCCCTTGGAGATCGTCTTTCCGGGCATCGAAATTCATGCCAATATCATTGACAGCATCTTGTCTGGGGATTTTCTGGATCAGCCAGGATGGATTTTTTTCTTTGATATGATGGTCATTTTCGCCGCGGGGGGAATCCTCGGATTCGTTCTCCCCCGAGTGGGAATTGCTTTAGGTTCGGCGAGCACACTGCTTTTGTTGATCTGTCACATCATTCTCTGCCAACATATGTTTTCCGATAAGAATCTGGTCATCAGTGCCGTTTACCCGATCTTGGTCATCATCCTCACATACATCGGCATGGTCGCATACAAATATCTCACAGAGTCAAAGCAGAAACAATTCATAAAGGGCGCGTTTTCCACCTACCTTGCCCCCTCGGTGGTGGATCATCTGATCAAGAACCCTGGCACACTGATATTGGGCGGGGAGGAGCGGGAGATCAGCGCATTCTTTTCAGATGTCCAAGGATTCACAAGCATCTCTGAAAAACTTGCCCCAAAAGAGCTTGTGGAACTGCTGAACGAGTTTCTGACGGAGATGACGGATATCATTTTGCAACACAGCGGAACGGTGGACAAATTCGAGGGAGATGCCATCATCGCGTTCTTCGGCGCGCCTCAAAAGATTGGCAACCAGGCCGAATTGGCATGTAGGGCATGCATTGACATGCAGAATCGGCTTGCCGAGCTTCGGAAGTCTTGGAAAGAAAAGGGAAAACCGGAACTCTGGATGCGGATCGGTCTTTACACCGGCCAAGCGGTGGTGGGAAACATGGGATCACGGACGCGCATGGACTACACGATGATGGGGGACACGGTGAACACCGCGGCCCGACTGGAAGGGGTGAACAAGGTGTACGGCATCTATACCCTGATCGGCGAAACCACCCGTGAACAGGCCGGAGACGAATTTGTGACCCGGGAGATTGATTCCATCCATTTGGTCGGAAAGAGAGAGCCGGTCACGATCTATGAACTTCTGGGGTATCCCGAAGATGTGGATGACATCACCGCCGAGGCGAACCATCGTTACGCAAGCGGCTTGGCCGCCTACAGAAAACAGGAGTGGACCAGCGCGATGCTTTTCTTCGAGGCCGCCTTGGACATCGCGCCGGCGGACGGCCCTGCGAAGGCCATGCTGGCCCGATGTGAGGAACTCCGGGCAAATCCTCCGGGCAAGGAATGGGACGGGGTCTTTACATTGAAAACGAAGTGAATGGTTCGGATTTGTCAATCCGAGCGTTGGTGGAGTTTTCATATCCACATAGGCTCCCGCCGGATTGACAAATCCGGCGATGAACGGTTCGGATTTGTCAATCCGAACCGAGCGTTGGTGGAGAATAAACAGATTAAGAATGACGAGGTGAAAAATGGAAAAAACGACCGCCCGGTGTCCAAAATGCCGTGGCCCTTTGATGATCCGAAGGACCTGATGCAGTGTGAGACTGCGTTGCAGGTCATGCAACGTCGAATATCCGATGGAGAAATTTGCCGATGCGATGGATGATCGGTTTGAAGCCGAACTGGCCAACATTCCGTGCAACAGATTATGACGCCGATGATCATAAAACAGCCTCTTCCCGGTCTTCGCGCGGGTTCTGAAGGCGCAAAGGCACAAGAATAAGGAGGCGCGGGCAAAGCCAAATGCAACCCATTTTTTGAAGGCTACCTAATTTTTTGCGGGCAGGAATCTGATCTTAATTTTGGCATCCTTCATTTTGGAGGAAAAGTAGTTCACACTTTCAGATGAATTGACAAGTTTGTAGTTCCGCCTTTCGGCGGTGCGAGACCGCCTGAAGGCGGAACTACAAACTGAAATGTGTGAACCCATGAATGAAGGATGCCTCAATTTTTAATTGACTCCTTTATCAAAATTGTTTATACGGGATGAAAAGGCAGTTTGAAGTGGGTCGTTCGGTTCTAAGTGAATGCAGATGATTTCACACTTCAAGAACCGGAACCAAGAATCCAGCACCGAGAACTCAGAAGGAGAAGAAAAATGGCAGACAGTGTTTCAGGAACAGCAGAGGCGCAGACCGATTTGTTCAAGCGGCTGGTTCAGGAGACCGACGCGTCCATTGCCTCTCTGGATGCAAAGGCAGACAAAGACCTGAACGATCACCTTGATGTGTTCAAAAAGAAATTTGAGGAGGCCGAGCAGATCAGAGATGAAAAGGAGCGGGACGCGAGGGTCAGAGTCCTTGAAGCCGATTTTTCCAAGCTGAGAGAGTCGGTCCGGGATGAGGAGGCGGATTTGGCCCACGCGGTGCTCGGACTGAACACCATTCTTGAGCAGTTGGGAGGGGAATATCTGGAACTGCAACACCTCACCCCGGAAGAGAAGGATATCGTCTCCGAGGCCGAGAAAAATCTGGAGAAGGCCAAACAGAATCTGGAGAAGGCCAAGGGGAAATGGCGGATTTTCGGCAGAGACCGGTCTGTGGCCAAGGCAAAGGACCTGATCAAGGACGCGGAACAGGGGATCCGGGATGCCAAGACCGAAGCGCACCGGCAGGCCCGGAAACGTCTGATGGCGCACAAGATTGAGCAGAGCCTCCAAGAATTCATGTACAAGGTGGAAAAGACCATCTCGATCATCGAGCGGCGGGTGGAGAGCATAAAGACGCAGGTTGACAACGTCTCCTCGAGAAAGGGCGAGGCGTTCCGGGTGAAGGAGGAGGCCGCTCGGGAGCTTGAGAGGCTGGACAATGAGTTGAATGAGGCGGAGGCGGAGCTGGCCAGGGAAGAGGATCTGTTGGAGACGTTTGTCAACGGGACCCCGGAACATAGCCAGCAGATGCAGAAGGTCTCTGATCTGAGGGCAAGAGTCGAAGACACCCGAGGAGGCCGCAACAACGCGCTGGTGCTTTTTCAGTCCAAGGAGAAGTTCGCCGCGGAACTGGCGATCCATGAACGGACCCAGATCAAGCTGAGGGACAATCATCAGATGTGGATCACCTCCCTGCGCTCGGACACCGATGAGCGGGTCGTGACGTTCAAGTCCCGTCTCGAGGCGATGAAGGCGATGGCGGATCAGGATGTGGCCAAGCAACTGGACGACATCGGCTCGGCCATTGACCAAGCCAACGTGGAATACATGGCCGCCAGCGGATACGCCAGCGACAAGGTGAGAATGGAGAAGATCGAAAAGCATCCGGACCGGGTGGCCAAAATCGCCAAAATCCAAGCGGCCCAAGCCGAAGCCATTCAGAAGATCCGCCTGAGAGAGAAGAAGGCCATTGAAAGATTCAAGGAGATGTACGGCCTTGATCCCACCGAGTCCTCTTTTTTCCACTACGAAGAGTGAGGAGTGAAACTTTTACCTTCCTGACATCTTTTCCCCGTCCCCGACATTGTTTATCGGGGAATACCTCGGGAACAAGTGTCAGGAATGGACCAATCCGGAGGGATTTGGCAATCCGAGCCGATCAGTGATGAAATGATGCTGATTCCAACGGTTTTTGTGGTTTCCGACACGGGATGAAAATTGTGATCCGCAGTATTAGCAAGTACTTGGCCGTATATTTTCAGTTGCCAAAGACGCAGAAACCAAGTTTTTCCAAAAAACTTGGTTTCTTTGGGGCACAAAAAAAGTCCCTGAAAACTTTTGTCCGAGTACTCTTTTTCCCTTGACATCCCCATTGTATGCATGCTATAGTCGGAGTGCCAAACTTGCAGTTTGGCGGAGGCCCTTTCCCCGACTGGTTGCGAGAAATGACTATGAATATCAAAGAATTGAATGAAAACTGGGATTTGATCATCATCGGCGGCGGAGTGACCGGCGCGGGGATTCTGCGGGAGGCGGCTCGCATGGATCTGCAGGTGCTCCTCCTGGAACAGAATGATTTTGCTTATGGCACGTCCAGCCGCTCTTCCAAGCTGGTGCATGGGGGGTTGCGCTATCTCAAAGAGGGGAAACCCCTGCTGACGAGAGATTCGGTCGTGGAACGGGAACGCCTGCTCAGAGAGGCCCCGGGACTGGTTGAGACCCTCGACTTTCTGATCCCGATTTACAAGGACTACGGTCCGGGGAAGTGGCTGATCAAAGCGGGGCTTTCCCTCTATGACCTGATGGCCATGAACTGGGGGCACACCTTTTACCCTGCCGCGAAGTTCTCCCAACTCCTGCCGGATATCCGACAGGAGAAACTGGTCGGCGGGTTCCGATTTTCAGACGCACAGGTGGATGACGCCCGGCTGGTATTGCGTCTGATCAGCGAAGCGACCGCATCGGGCGCGTATGCCCTGAATTACACCTCGGTAAGGGATATCCGCCGCGATATCCGGGGAAACGTGATCGGTGTCACTGCGGAAGATATCGAAACCGGAGAGGCCCGCTCCCTCTCCACGCGGGCACTGATCAATGCCACAGGTTCCTGGGCAGAGACCCTGCACCCCTCCCCCCAGCCGAATCTCCATCTGCGTCCCCTGCGGGGAAGCCATCTCATCTTTCCTTCGTGGGTGTTGCCCCTTGAACACGCGGTGAGTCTGGTCCATCCCAAGGACCACCGTCCGGTCTTTGCGATCCCTTGGGAAGGGGTCATCCTGTTCGGCACAACCGATTGCGACCATGAGGATCCCCTCTCCCTAGAGCCTGCCATCACCCCAGAGGAGGTCTCCTATCTCATGGAGGCCCTGACCTCCCTTTTCCCCGAACGGAACATATCGGCCAAAGACTGCCTGTCCAGCTTTGCAGGAATCCGGCCGGTGTTGAGCAAAGGAAAGCTTCCGCCGTCAAAGGAATCGCGTGAACATGTGGTGTGGGTGGAGAGAGGATTGGTGACCATCACCGGCGGAAAACTGACGACATTCCGCCGGCTGGCTTGGGACGCGCTGAAAGCGGTCAGGCCTTTTCTTCCGCCGACTGTTCAGGTGAAGGGGGAGGGAGAGCCGATTTTTTCAGCGATCCATTCTCGGGGGAGCGCCGGGGATGACGACGGCATCTCTCATGTTGCACGGCATCGCCTCTATGGGCGATACGGCCAAGGGGCCAAACATATCTTGGAAACCGCTGCTCCCAAAGACCTTCTCCCTGTGCCCGGCACACGGACGCTATGGGCCGAACTTCCCTATACGGCAAAGCATGAGCAGGTGAGGCATCTCAGCGATCTGCTGATGAGGCGGGTACGCATCGGATTGCTCACTTCCGAGGGCGGGAAAGCGCATATCGGACGAATCCGGGAACTATGCGAACCGGTGTTGCCGTGGGATGAAAATCGCTGGGAGGAGGAGATCCAATCGTATTCGGAACTATGGCACAGGGCGTATGCTGTAAGAGGTGAGGGGTGAACGGCGAGCGGCAAGCTCTAACTGACTTACCGCTCACCGCCTGCCGCTCACCTATAATCAGAATTTTTGCACCCCGGCTTCAGCTTTCATTTTTCGCTTGTGACCGTCAGATCATGGAAGCATATCAGTCTATAGCCTTGTCCAGTCCCGCAGGGACGACTGGGGATCCATTCCAACTGTCTGGGGACTCCCCCAACTTGTAAACACGCCCGTTTCGTACCGCCTGAAGGCGGAACTGCAAACTGACCTTTCGGTCAGGCCCCAGTGAATTCATCAACGCAGACACAGCTGTTCTGATGACTCAGCGCGGGGTCTCTGGGCGTATAATTGATGAATTCCGGATTGGTCTCGATTCCGTAGGTGTTCAGTATCTTTTTGAGAATGCCATACTTCTCGCTGATGGATGTCTTCACGGATTCAAATCCCCTTTTCGCGGCCTTTCGCCGTTCCCAGAATGCCATGGGATTCATCTCAAAGAATGCGTTGTCATATTCGGTCGGCTCAAAAAGGATGATGTCCCCCCTGAAGTCCGGGTTCTTCTCATACAGACGCATCCCATGCATGAGGCGGGTGTGGAGCATGGAGCGCATCACTTGGTTCAGCACCGCGTAGATGCCGTCCTCCGCAATGCGAACCGGCCCCCTCTTCTCATAACATTGCATGTTTGAAAAGGATTCACAGTTGAACGGGCGGAAGGGATTGTAGCAGATGATCAGGTCCGCGTCCTTGGCAATCGCCAAGTCCATGCTCGTGGTCTTCACCACGGCCCCATCAACATAATCGGAACCGCCAATGGTCACGGGTTTGTAAAACAGGGGGATGGCAATGGACGCCTGCACGGCCTTTGAAATCGGCACATCACTGACATGATCGTGACCGAAGACCGTCCGTTCGGCGGTGTCCAGATTCGTGGCAATGATGTAAAGCTCCTTCCCGCTTTTTTGATGGAGCGTTCTGAATTCATTGCAGAGATCATTGGTCTCCAAGTTTTTCCGGTTGGCCTTCTCAAATCTGTCGGTCCTGAAGATGCCGTTCGGGATGAAATGCCACGGCAGGGAGGGCTTTCGGACCGCCGGCTCATTCCGGTTGAGACAGGATTTCGCAAACCTGCGGAGATTCTCATATGTGGGCTTGGTGACGGTCTTCAGAAGCGAGTTCCGAAACGCCTCTCTGAATATGTTGTTGGCCAAGAGAAAGTCGGACGCGCCTTTCAAGGGTGCAGTCACGAGATGGTCAAATATGTGCGTCGGCGTTGTCAGGAGATCCATGTAGTTGAAGGAATAGATTTCCGAAGCCTGGATGGGACCGAGTCTCCCGCGCCTTCCCTCCAGACTGTTCGTGACATCTTCCACTGACACGCCGTTTGCAAGATAGGTGGAAATCAGTGCACCCGCGCTCACCCCCACAAACATGTCGGCGTCCTCAACCTTCCAATTGAGCATGAAGTCGTTGAGGGCATGCAATCCACCGAGTTTGAACGCACCTCCGGATATGCCGCCGCCCGAAAGCACCAGCGCGATTTTCGGGTCGGATTTGGGGCGGTTGAGATCGCTTTTCTGGACAATCGTAATTCCCATAAGATTCCATCCTTGTCAGTTGGCGGTTCCGGGCAGTGGATTCCTGCTTTCGCAGGAATGACAGGTCATGCTTCGTCTCAGTTGGCGGTTCCGGCAGTGGATTCCTGCTTTCGCAGGAATGACAGGCTTCGTCTCAGTTGGCGGTTCCGG
>JAOZRQ010000547.1 GCA_029940115.1 Desulfobacterales bacterium | reverse complement strand
GGGTGCCCGGTTCGGATGGGCTCATCCGAATCCTCTGGCGGATTTGGCAATCCGTTAGGAGCAAGGGATGGGCTTTGAGCGGGAGTAGGGCAATCATATTCGAGGCATAAAAAGAGTGATTGACAGCAGTGCATTTTTGTAATAAATAAAGATGTATCGCATGTGACGAAAGAATGGCTGATCTGAGCACAGGACAAAAAAACTTCTGATTATAACGGATTAGGGGAGCCAGTGAACTTGAACGTGAACGTGAACTTGAACTTGAACTTATACTTGAACTTGAACTTGAACGTGAACGTGAACTTGAACTTATACGTGAACTTGAACTTGAACTTATACTTGAACTTGGACTTGGACTTATACTTGAACCTGGACTTGAACTTATGCTCAAACCTGCCCGCAAATGAATGTTCACGTTCAAGTTCACGTTCACGTTCAAGTTTACGTTCACATTTACGTTCATGTTCATGTTCACGGACAGAGCGGCCTCTCCGGAAAGCGTTATAATCAAAAAAACTTTTCCCATTTGGCCATCCTGTTGAGACAGGGCATGTTCCGGTGACAGAAATCGGCCGGGCCAGATGCCAGATGTAGCCAACCCTTAACCCTTAACCCTTAACCCTTAACCAAGAGGTGAATACGAAAAATGGTTTATACGATTATCGTCTGTTTGCTTGCCATTGTTCTGGGGAGCCTGATCATCCTGCCCTTTGTGGTCATCCCGGTGATCGCCCGCTTCAAGATGCGTTTCCCATACGAGTCTGGGTTGGTGCTCGTCTCCCATGAATATCTTCCGAAATACATATCGGAAGTCTTTTCCCAAACATGGCGCATGGTCAGGCCCGATGGATTTGAGGCGGCCATGGATGTGCTTGAACCGGAGCAGGAGCCGGCCATGACCACGACGTATTTCAGATTCTTTGTCAACCCGAAAGAGAGGGACATGGCGCTTGCGATGATCTCCATCGGAGGATCCGGAGAGGAGAAACGGGTGACCGGCGGGTTTATGGAGTTTTGGACGGAGTTCGCCTCGGGAAACAAGATCACGACAAACAACAACGGGACCCCGACGGCATTCAAGGATGTCCCTGAAAGCCAGATATTCCGATATCCCGGGGAGATGGATCTGCGTGCCCTGTACACCATTCACCAGAAGAATCTCTCCGCATACGGTGGTGGAGAGGAGAAGATCCTTCCGCCTGAGGGGGATGAGTTTCAGTACATGCGGGACTCACTGATGAAGGACATGGAATTGCAGGTCCAGACCGGATATCTCTATCTGGACCAATCCCTCAACATGTACCGGCCCACTTGGAAGGGCGCGTTTCTGATGATGTGGAAGAACGTCATCGGCACCATCAGAATGAAGTACGGCACACCTAAGAAATCGAGCTCCTGATGCCAACCTTGCTCTTGCTCTTAATCTTGCTTTCAATCTTGCTCGTGTCCATCCGATTAAGAGCAGGATTAAGATTAAGGGCATCCTTACATTTTGCCTGAAAAATGGTTTGCACTTCTCAGAAGCGGCAGAAGTTCGTCACCCCCTTCGTTCATGTGCACGTTCACGTGCACGTTCAAGTTCACGTTCAAGTTCAAGTTAACGTGCACGTTTAAGTTCACGTGCACGTTCAAGTTCATGTGCACGTTCACGTTCACGTGCACGTTCAAGTTTAAGGCTCCCCTAAATCCGTTATAATCAGGATTAAAATATGGAGGACCTTTGGCCATGAAAGAAAAAAAACTGAATTTCAAGAATTGCACTCAGCAAATGTTGGAGGATATCTTTGGTCTGACGCAGGTTCCGAGACACAAGGCATTGCAGGAGTGGCTGGAGGCCGAAGGCAATATCTCCGATTTTGAGAGAAAGACGCTTGGCCATCTGCGGGAGAACCTCATGCTACGGGGGCATACCTGGAATGAGACCGAATTGAGGGACAAGTTCATCGGCCCCATGATGGTGCTGGTCAATTTTGACAGCGACAAAGTCCAGTATTTTGCGGAACGTGGTTTGTCCGGCAGGGTGGAGGAGTATGAGCTGTCCGGCAGTGTGGATGGGATGATCGCCGAAGGAAGATGGAAGCCGGAAAAGACGTACTTCTGCATGAACGAATACAAAAAGGAGAAAGATCCTGAGGGGGACCCCGGCGCACAGGCTCTGGCCGCCATGATGGTGGCACAGGAGCAGAATGGGGGTCAGTTTCCGATTACTGGCTTGTATGTGAAGGGAAAGCTCTGGTATTTCATGATATTGCACGGGAGAGCATACGCGGTCAGCGAGCCTTACACGGCAACCCTTGACCATGTTTATGAAATTCTCAGGATATTGAAACGACTGAAGCAGGTCATCTACGAGATGGTGAGTGGTGAGGGCGGTGCAACACCGCCTGAAGGCGGAACTACAAACTGAAGTCTGCCTTTCAATAGGGGGAATGTCGCGTCTTCAAACACGGAAAGATTTCGCCTCAGCGTTCTGAGAGCCACCGGAATGTACGGCTCAAAACAGGTCTTCCCCTTGACGCGGGTGAGATGGCTGAACGCCCCGAGTATCTGAAGGTTTCTTGTGATCGAACAGTATTGGTAGCCGGCGCGGAACCGGTCCGGATCAACTTGGACAATGGATGACAGCCTTTCAATGCAGTAGTCAACCAATCGGGACTGGACGGAAAAGGGGAGTTCCACATAGGGATCAATCAGCAGGGACGCGAGATCATACTGAATCGGCCCCATGCGCCCGCCCTGGAAGTCAATGAGACGGAACCGACCATGGTTCACCATGATGTTCCTCGACTGTAGGTCCCTGTGCATGAATCCGTTTGTCGAAAATTCAAGGGCCTGGTCTGCAAGGTGGGCAAATTCATCCCCGAAGTCCTCAAAGCATGAATCCGATCCGACATACCCCCTCAGAAACGCATCCACAAAATAACGGCACTCTTTTTCAAGGATCAGATCCCTGTCGTAGGCGGCCGTCTGACAGGTCCAGGAAGGGTCAAACCCCTCCGCTCCCAAGACCGACATCCGGACCAGAATGTCAATGACGGATTGGTAGCAGGAGATAATCTCCGCCTCACCTGGGGTGTTCCGGACCAGTTGCTGGAGATGCATGTCCCCCAAGTCTTCCATGAAAACCAAGCCTGAAAACGTATCGTAAAGATGGATTTCCGGCACAGGTATCCCCTTGTTGTGCAGGTGACGGCCGATACGGACACACGCGTCGACCTCGGCAGTTCCCTCATTCCCTTGCCGGATTCCGTGATCCACCATGACAAGGGAATGCGTGATGCGTGAGGCGTGAGGCGTGATGCGTGATGCGTGATGCGTGACTCGTGATGCGTGACTCGTGATGCGTGGTTCTTCCATCTTCAGGCGATACCACTTTCGATCCGACCCGTCGCCTTTGAGGGGGATGAGTTTCCAGTTTCCAGTCTCCAGTTTCCAGTCTCCAGTCTCCAGTCTCCAGTTTCCAGTTTCAAATTCCAAATTTCCAAAAGCTTCAGGAGCCATTTTGTCAATGACGGCCGCTTTGTATCTCTCCGGGGTCCCGATATCCGTCCAGTGGCATCCGTCTGAGACATACGCTTTTATCCTCTTTCCTGCGGAGATCAGCTTTTCATATGCGTCAATGCTACTTGAGCATACACCAGCGGGAATGACGTCGAGCACTTCCGGATCAAGGACCTGGATGCCGGTGAAGGTGAGGCGAGGGGTGGAGGGGTGAGCGGTGAGCGGTGAGCGGAAGTCTGTTATGAAGCCCGCGTGGTCTGTGGATACGGTGTTGAAGGCCGGGTCATCATGGAGGACCAGGGTTGCGGGATGGGGATGAGTGGCGTGGAAGCGACAGACGTCTCCCAGATCAATGTCGGTGACGATGTCGCTGTTGATGACCATGAAGGGCCGGTCATCCCAGAAATCGGCCACATTTCTCATGGCACCCCCTGTGCCGAGGATCACCGGCTCATATCGGGTCAGGACAGGAATCGGGTAATCCTGCGCCGCGACAAAGGCCTCCACCTTGCCGCTCAGATGATGAGTGTTGATCATGATGGCGTCGCATCCGGCATCATGGAGATGGCGGATGATCCCGTCCAGAATCGGACGCCCTGAAACTTGTCCCCGACGTCTTTTGTCGGGGATCGGAAACAGCGGCTTGGGGATATGTTCAGTAAACGGACGAAGCCGCGTACCCAAGCCCGCGGCGAGTATCATGGCTTTCATGTCAGCTCCTTGCCAACGATTTTTTTTCAAACGCCTGTCATTCCTGCGGAAGCCATCGTGTCCCAGAGCCGGCCTACCATACCTTCCGGACCTTTATCCCCTGCTCATCCAGAAAAGATTTTATCTCGGAGACGGTATAGGTGCCGTAATGCGTCATGGACGCGATCAATGCGGCGTCCGCACATCCCTTGGTGAGCACATCCGCGAGATGGTCCGGTGTTCCCGCGCCGCCGGACGCGATCACGGGGATGCCCACATTTTGGGAGATCAGGGCGGTCAGGCTCAGTTCATATCCCTCCTGGGTTCCATCTGCGTCAATCGA
>JAOZRQ010000926.1 GCA_029940115.1 Desulfobacterales bacterium | reverse complement strand
GTGGATCGAATCCTTGAGCTTGAACCGGAGAAGCGGGTGCTTGCGCTAAAAAATGTCACCATCAACGAGCCGTTTTTCCAAGGCCATTTCCCGGGAAATCCGATCATGCCCGGGGTGCTGATCATTGAGGCCATGGCCCAGACCGGCGGGGTGCTTGCAATTGAGTCGTTTTCTCTAAAAGGCAAAATATTTTATTTTATGGGAATGGACAAGGTCAGATTCAGAAAGCCGGTGGTTCCCGGGGATCAACTGATACTTGACGTGCAGATTCTGAGAAAGCGGGCAAAGGTCATCAAAATGTCCGGCCTTGCAACCATTGATGAGACGTGCGCCGCTGAAGCCGAAATCATGGTGGGTTTTGAAGATAAGCTGTGAACTGTAAGCTGTGAACTGTGAAACAGACAACGGACAACATTATGATACATTCGACTGCAATCATAGACCCCAAAGCCAAGCTGGATACTGATGTGGAAGTGGGCCCCTACGCCGTCATCCGGAAAAACGTGACCATCGGATCCAGAACGATGATCGGACCTCACAGCGTGATTGAACCTTATGTCGTCATCGGGCCCGATTGCCGGATATTCCAATTTGCGGCCATCGGAGCGGTTCCCCAGTCGGTGAAATTTGAAGGCGTGGAGACTTGGGTGAAAATCGGGGGAGACACCATCATCCGGGAATTTGTCACGATTCACCGGGGAACCGGCTTCGGCGGCGGTGTCACTGAGATAGGAGATGGATGCTTTCTCATGGCCTACACCCACATCGCCCATGACTGCAAAATCGGCAACCATGTCACCATGGCAAACGCGGCCACCCTTGCGGGTCACATCAGCATCGGCGATTATGCCACGGTGGGGGGGCTTACCGGGATTCACCAGTTTGTCAGGATCGGGGACCATGCGTTTGTGGGGGGAAAATCGACTGTGGTCAAGGATATCCCGCCATACATGATCGCAGCCGGGGATCGGGCAACGCTTCACGGCCTCAACACCGTGGGATTGAAACGACAAGGCATGTCTCGGCCAACCCTCTCCGCATTGAAAAAAGCCTACCGGCTCATCTTCCGCATCGGCATCACCCTGAACGAAGCCATCGAGCGAGTGAACGCGGAAGTGGATCAGCTCCCCGAGATCGTGAATCTTATTGAGTTCATCAAGTCCTCTGAGCGAGGAATCACGAGGTGAAGGATCGTTCCGGAGTGCCAAACTTGCAGTTTGGCATACGCGGAAACTGGGTCTCTGCAAAACTGCAAATTGACACTCCGCACAGCAAA
>JAOZRQ010000546.1 GCA_029940115.1 Desulfobacterales bacterium | reverse complement strand
CTTTCGCAGGAATGACAGAGGAGAAGGTATGATAGAGGGGAAGGTATGACAGAGGAAAGGTATGACAGAGGGAAGGTATGACAGAGGGAAGGTATGACAGAGGGAAGGTATGACAGATGACAGAGGGAAGGTATGGCAAAGAGGACGCAGGAATGATATGGAGGAACAGGATCAACTCATCCTTCATCATTTACCATTATTATACGGGGAGGACTTATGGCCTACTGGATGAATTTGGGTCAGATACTTAAAGTAAACGCAAAGAAATTTCCGAATACCATTGCCCTGAAAGATCATTCACGGCGTTTCACCTATCCGGAAGTGAACCAGCGGGTGAACAGACTGGCGCACAGCCTTCTCTCCCTCGGACTGGCCAAGGGAGACAAAGTGGCTGTGCTGATGGAGAACAGCATTGAGATCGTGGAGATATATCTGGCGACCGCCAAGACCGGGTTGGTCATTGTTCCGATAAATTTCCGGCTGGTCGGCGGAGAGGTGGAGTATATCGTAAGCAACTCGGATGCCAAAGCGTTCATCGTGCATGACGAGTTCGCGAAGACGGTGGATGGCATCAGGCCCAAGCTGAAACAGATCACACCGGACAGATATGTCATTGTGGGTGAGCCAAGGGACGGATACCGGCCCTATGAGGAATTCATCGCCGGCTCATCCGAGGATGAACCCGGGGCGATTGTGAAACCGGAGGATGCTTGGATACTGATCTACACATCCGGCACCACCGGAAAGCCGAAGGGGGTGGTACGCTCCCATGAGTCTCACATCGCGTTTTATCTGATCAATGCGATTGACTTCGGGTTTGACGAGCATGATGTCTGCATGAACGTCATGCCCCTGTGCCACATCAACGCCACATTTTTTACCTTTATCTTCATATATATCGGTGGAAGCGTCCATGTCCACCCCGCGCAGTCCTTCAGACCCGAAGAGATACTGGATATCATCGAGCGGGAGAAGATCACCTTCATCTCCCTCATCCCCACGCATTACAACCTGATCCTAGACGCATCGGAAGATGAGAAAACGCGGGATGTGAGCTCCATACGGAAACTCCTCTGCTCTTCCGCGCCGGTGAGAAAGAACATGAAACTCGCCATCATGGAGTTCTTCCCCGGCGTCGAACTTTACGAGGGGTACGGTTCCACCGAGGCAGGGATTGTCACGGTGCTGAAGCCTGAAGATCAGATGAGAAAGCTGGGATCCATCGGGTATGAATCCCTCGGCACGGATTTCGTCAAAATCCTGGATGAGGACGGGAGGGAAGTCGGCTTGGGCGAAGTCGGGGAACTCTATTCCCGGGGGCCCATGCTCTTTGACGAGTATTACAAATTGCCAGAAAAAACGGCCGCGTCCTTCAGAGGTGGATGGTTCAGCGCGGGGGACATGGCGAGAAGCGATGAGGACGGATTCTATCAGATTGTTGACCGAAAGGACAACATGATCATCACTGGCGGAGAGAACGTCCACCCGAGCGAGGTGGAGGAGGCGATCGGCACCTTTCCGGATGTCTTTGATGTCGCGGTGATCGGCCTGCCGGATGAGAAATGGGGAGAGCGAGTGGCCGCGGTGGTGATCCCGAGGGAGGATGCCGAGCTTGACGAGCAGACGATCATTGAGCGATGCAAGGAGAAGGTCGCGGGGTACAAACGCCCCAAAGAGGTCATATTCATCAAGCCGGATGAGATGCCGAGGACCGCGACCGGCAAGATACTCCATCGGAAACTCAGGGAAGCTTATGGTAAGTAAGCTCGAAGCTCGAAGCTGTAAGTCCGAATTGAATTTCAGACACAACTGACAGCTTAGAGCTTAGAACTTACAGCTTTTTAACTTTTTAAGGAGGGAGTCGCATTATATGTTGACAAAAGCGTTTATTCCGTATAAAGGATATTACTCTACTCCCTTTGCCAGATGGCAGGGGAGCATGGCGAATGAGAATGCGATCATTCTCGGAGCGAATACGGCCAAAAGATGGTTCTCGGAGAAGAGCTGGGATCCCAAGATGTTCGATTATCATTTCCTGGGGATCACGGTTCATCAGCACCGCATGTTTTACGGCAGCACATGGTCGGCGGCCATGATGGGCGCGGAGCACATCCCCGGCGCAACCCTCATGCAGGCCTGTTCCACCTCAACCACCTGCGTGTATCAGGCGGCCTTGGGAATAGAGAACGGGTACTATCAGAATGTCTATTGCCTGATGGTTGACCGGTGTTCAAACGGGCCTCATACCGTATGGCCCAATCCCATGGGACCCGGCGGAGAGCTTGAGTCGGAGAACTGGATGATGGACAACTTCAATCGGGACGCGTGGGCCGGCAACGCCATGATTGAGACCGCTGAGAATGTCTCCAAGGAGGCTGGCGTCACACGGGAGCAATGCGACGCGGTGGCCCTGAGACGCTACGAGCAGTACACGGCCGCGCTGGCTGATGACCGGGCGTTTCAGAAACGCTACATGTTCCCCGCGGAAATCAAACTCTCCAGAAAGAAGACGCTTCTCGTGGAAGCGGACGAAGGCGTCACCGAAAGTACCAAAGAGGGGCTTGCCAAGCTCCGGCCGCTACTGCCGGACGGCGTCCACACCTTCGGTGCGCAGACACACCCTGCTGATGGGAATGTCGGCATAACGGTGACGACTCAGGAGAAGGCAAAGGAACTGAGTGTGGATCCCGGAGTGGAGATACAGGTGATCTCATACGGATACGCCAGGGCAAAGAAGGGATTCATGGCCATGGCAGTGGTGCCGGCGGTCAGGATGGCCCTTGAAAAGGCCGGGATCAGCATTGGGGAGGTGAAGGCCGTCAAGACCCATAACCCCTTTGCCGCAAACGATATCTATCTGGCCCAGCAGATGGACATAGATGTCAACGGCTTCAACAATTACGGGAGTCCGCTGGTATTCGGCCATCCCCAGGGGCCCACAGCCGGTCGCTGCATCATCGAAGGCATTGAGGAGACGGTGATGCTCGGCGGCGGTTATCTTCTCTTCGGTGGATGTGCGGCAGGGGATACTGGCGCGGCCATGGTTCTGAAGATTGAATAAATAGTCGGTTGTCCGTGGTCAGTGGTAGAGGTTTCAACATAATCTTTGTCTGGAATCCCCAGTTCGTAGTTCCGCCTTTAGGCGGTGCGACACAGCCTGAAGGCGGAACTACGAACTGGGCCGTGGACAATCTTTTTGTTGAACTCTATAGCACACAATGGACAACTCGCAACGGACAACTCGCAACACCCAACACCCAACGGACAACTCGCCAATGAACAGACACCAGCGTCAGATTCAGTTCCCGGGTCTGGGAGAGAAAGGCCAAGCGAAGCTTGCTCAGGCAAGTGTGGTCTTGGTGGGATGCGGGGGCCTCGGCTCCACGCTTGCCGAGTGCATGGTTCGGACAGGTGTGGCGAGGCTGACGATCATTGACCCGGATGTGGCAGATATCACGAATCTTCACCGCCAATTTCTCTTTGATGAGGAGGATGTGAGAAAAAAGGTGCTGAAGGCCATCGCGGCGGCGGAAAAGCTGAAAAGAGCCGACTCCCGTGTCGATGTTGTTGGAATTGCGGCGAGGCTTTCCGTGTCCAACGCAGATGCTCTCCTTTCGGGACATGACTTGGTGCTTGACGGCACGGACAACATGGAGACCAGACATGTCATCAATGACTGGTGCGTCAAGAATGGGATCCCGTGGATTTACGGTGCGGTGGCCGGCGCTTCCGGCATGATACTGGTCATCCTTCCGGGAAAAGGACCCTGTCTGCGTTGCCTATATCCTGACTCGGAGACGAATGATGAAATCACTGCTGAGACAATTGGAATGGTGAACACGGCACCCGCGTTTGTTGCCCTGCTCCAAGCAACAGAAGCCTTGAAGCTTCTGACAGGCAGCCCGGCGCTGATACGGAAACTGAGAGTGATTGATCTTTGGACCGGCGATGATGATCTTGTTGGGGTTGCCAAGAATCCACAATGTCCCTGTTGCGGTGAGAAACACAGTTTGTAGTTTCGCCTTTAGGCGGTGCAAACTGAAGGATGCCGCCAAATTTTCAATTTTTCAATTTGCATGGAGGATTCGTCTTATGAAAGAAAAGAGTACCGCCCAGATGGTCATCGCCGCGTTGATGTCTGGCAAGAATTTGAACTCAAAGGATATTTCTGATATCATCCTTGAGAAGGAAAGCAGGCTGATCAAAGTTCAGGATGTCGCAAGCATGCTGGCCAAAATCAGCAACACGGGGCGATGCGACTTGGGGTTTTTCATCAAAAGGGCAAAAAAGGGGAGCAGTTTTTCCTATAACATCGTCAAGGAGGCCCTTGGACTCACTGAGAAGGAGGCGTATGATCTGACCCTGAAGGTCGGAAGGGGCAGGTACACGCTTGAGCAGGCCGTTGCGGATTTTCCCAGATTGGGCAAACATGTCCCATCCGGCCGCAAAGTGAAATTTGAAGGCAAGGCCGCCTCCAAGACGAAGGCCGCCTCCAAGCCGAAGGCCGCTCCAAAGACGAAGGCCGCTCCAAAGACGAAGGCCGCTCCAAAG